>JBFMGN010000889.1:0-1951 GCA_040752435.1 Spirochaetota bacterium | reverse complement strand
ACCTGCTATTCCATGGTTTACGTATGTCGGAAGATCATTGTTTTTTACCAGAAAAATTCGTAACGTATTATGTTCATCCTGGGTTACCAGTTTTCTTTCAGAAAACTCAAAATTAATATCTTTTTCGGAAAACAGTTTCTGAGCTTCCTCTAAAAGACGTCCTTTCGGAAGGGCGAGAGACAATGGGGAAGTAGAAATTTTTACAGGCATCATTAACTCCTTTATATAAGTAACATTATTCCAATAAAGTAATTCTCCCTTTTTTTCGTTCTTCTTCCGCCTTAGTATACATTTCTGCGAAATTTGTTCCTGTAACTGTAACAATCTGTTTCCGCGGCAAGAACCGCGCCTTGTTTCCGACATAGGGCTCAATTTTTCGTAAAAATATTGAAAATCCTATTGACGGCGCATTGAAGCCAAAAAAATCCAGGAGAGTATCGTATCTGCCTCCGGATATAACCGCCGAATCTGCATTTTCCGTATAAACTTGAAATACTATTCCGGTATGATACGGCTGATTGCCGATTTCTGAAAAGTCTATCCTGAAATACATATCCGATTTAAGCTTTTGAAGCTGCGATATTATTTCTAAGAGGTATTCTATTTCTTTCAGTTCGGTATTGGAAAAGTGCCCTTTTCCCTTAAGCTCGGTAAAGATTTTTTGTGTATCCTTACCATCACCAATAAACTGAAATAAAGTGCACACCTCCGATATTTTTTCTTTTGGAAGTTTCTCCACTGCAAGCCGGGCAAGGTCCGCCATATTGCGATCAATTACCGCGTGCATCAAAGATTCCTTCTGCGGGCTGGAAAAGTCTGTGAAAACGGCATCAAAAAGCGCGCGGGAGCCTAGATGGATGAAGGTGCAGGCAGGGTCGAGGAGTTCTATACTCCGGACAAGCAGCATCAGAATCTCCAGGTCGGCGTTTATACCGCTCTTACCGATCAATTCGACACCAAGCTGGAAGAATTCATTTTTTGATATATCTTCCTTATCCTGGTGCCTTAAAATTGTGTCGGCGTAGTATACCCTGACAGGCAGGTCATTTTCAGAAAGGGTAAGACCCATTTGTTTTGCCAGAAACAAGGTGATATCGGACCTCAGCATCAACAGATCACCTTCTCTATCTATCAGCCGATAGGTGAAATCTATGTTGTCCTTTTTTAACAACGGCTGGTAGATATCGAAAAAATCGAAAACAGGGGTTTGAGCAGGAAGGTATCCCCATTGACTGTAGAGTCTTTCAAGGCGTGAAGTAAGGTGTCGATGAAAAAGGGCCTCTTCCAGGTAGTAGCTTTCGGTTCCCTGGGGGATTTGAAGTAATTTCTTTTTTCGTTCCGTCACGGTCGTTGCTCCTTTAGCGTACTGTACCAAAGATAACTGATCGAATAAAGCCGCTAAAAAAATAAAAAAGTGAATGATAAATCCTGAAGATGGGTGTATTTTTTAAAGTTGTAAGGAGAAAAAGTGTAATGGAGGATTTTGAAGGACAAGTTGAGGAGCAAACCACGCTGGAAACGAACGTTACCGGCTTATTCTCCGAACCAGCACCGCCGCCGGCAGAAAAGGAGACCCTCGCGGACAGGTGGAACAAGTGGGTCGAAATAATCGATAGATGATGCCAAACTTAAAGATTAACTAACGCCGGGAATATGCTAGGGAAGAAATATTGTTACGGTTTTGATTTTTCCTTTGTATATGAGGTTCTTTCAAAATATAAGCCACGGAACCCGCGGAAATACACGGAAAAATAAGAAATTTAGGATTTATTTTAAAATCGATGTCCTCAGATAACGCAAAAAAAGTAACAATAAAATTCAACCTTCTGTATCCTTCCGCGTGATTCCGCGGCTGATAAATTCTGGTTTTTGAAATTGCCTCATACACTTAAGTGTTTTGCTGTTGTTATTTTTAAAATTTCAAGCCCTGCTTTTTTTATAGAAAAGGAGA
>JBFMGN010000888.1:0-1957 GCA_040752435.1 Spirochaetota bacterium | reverse complement strand
ATCCCATATCGACCCGTTGGCATCGAGGCTTTCGTGCCCCATTGATTCGTAGTAGGGTTATACTCCTCCACTGCGGTGAGGTAACTGCTACCGTTCCACCCCCCGATAGCATATATCTTATTGTTAACTACACCGACGGACAAATCATGTCGAGCTGTCAGCATCGGGGCCTTCGTAGCCCAGTCGACGCTCCAATTGCCTGCAGTCCCCTGGCTTGGCGTCGCACTCGCCTGTACCCCGGTTGAATAATTCAGCCCTGTGTCGTAGGTATACGCTGTGTAGTAATACGTCGTTCCGTTCGTCAATCCCGTGTGCAGGTAACTTGTCCCAATACTGTCGTATATCGCCGTACCGTCAGTATGCCCGGTCGGAAAACCGGTGGTCTTGAAAACGAGCTTTACGCCGGCAAAATCCGGGTCGGTCGGATTGGTCCAGCTCAGTTGCACCTGCCCGTTCCCGGCTAAAGTAGCAAAAGCTGTCACCTCCGCCGGTGGAGTTGTATCCGCCGGGGTATCACCCGACGCCGGGTCGTTGGGGTTCGTCCTGCCGGGATCGGTGAAACCCAGCAAGCCGCAAGTAACAAGCAGTATTACCATAAACAAAAGGACCACACAGGTAATCAGTTTCTTTTTCATGGATTCAATCTCCTTTAGCTCTTGTAAAAATAGTAAGCCGCGGCAGGCTGCAACCATTAATCCTTTTTCCGTATATTTCCGCGGGTTCCGTGGCCAACCAGAATCCGGCTCCTATTGTCGTCCCCGCAGGGGACTACCCAATATGCTTGCCCAAACTTCTCGCCCTCGAAGGGGGCTACCCTCCTTTATCGCCCTAAGAAATTTCACACAGAGTACACAGAGACTAAGGAGCGCAATAAGGGTACAGGCAATCTGCAGCGCTACTCCTGCCTGAATTCTAATACTGAAAGTACCATTCCCCCCTCTGTGTTCTCTGTGTGAAATTCATCTCCTTCTTCTTTTCTCCGTGTTCTCCGTGCGAAACTTCTCGCCCTCGAAGGGGGCTACTCCCTTTTCCGGTTTTATCAGCCGCGGAATCACGCGGAAGGCTGCAACCATTAACACTTTTTCCGTCTATTTCCGCGGGTTCCGTGGCTAATTTCCTTGATTTTTGAAATTGGCTCATATATCGTTTTTCCGCTTCCTAAAACCGTACCGTAAATGACAGCCGGGCAATCCCGGGATTAACCGAAAACGCCACCGGCGCCCCGTTACTTTTCTTCGTTTCGGGCAGCAGGAACAGCACCACCGAGACACCCGTCAGAAGAACGCCTCCCCCGGCCAAGCCGATGCCCAGCCGGGCTTTGGTCTTGTACTTTTGCAGGTTCCCGGAGTATGAGTTCCACAGACTCTCGTAATATTGGTTCTTTTCTTCCGCACTTAACGCAGAGAAGTCCCCGTCATATCCTGCGGGAGCCGTGGCATAGGCGTTATACGATGGGTCTACGGTCTTCTTTTTAAAGAGCAGTGCATCAACGATAAAGCAGGTTCCGATTCCGGCTGAAATGATGCCTGTTCCAAGAAAAGAGAACGCCGCAATCTTTTGGGCGGATACTTTCTTTTTTTCCGTAAGGGTTAAACCGACGGAAGGTTTTTCCGGTACCTGTTCCTTTACCTGCTTTCCCGCCTGTACCTGGGGCCTGGCCGTCTCTTCCCGGGCTGCTTCCTCCTGGCCCGAACGATTGGTCGTACTCTTCCTGGTGCGGAACGAAAAATCCTGTTCTTCCAGAATTGTTTTTATGCCCCTTTTCAGGGTGACGAGCGTGTTGTATAAGCCGCTCTCATTTTCCAGGTTGATCGAGTAATTACCGGGCGGCAGGCTCAAGGCCGACTGTTTTCCGAAAATCTTATTAATTTCCGCCACCAGGCGCCCGGTTTTATCCCGTATGTAGAGCCTGCCTTCGATATACTTGGAAATAATAAGGCCGGATTCGGTGGAGCGT
>JBFMGN010000887.1:0-1959 GCA_040752435.1 Spirochaetota bacterium | reverse complement strand
CAAGATTGACAAGCCGCGCACCTACCGCAAAGTGGCCCGGCAAGATTTACCTGGCGACGGCGAAGATGCGCAAACCGCGCAACCAGCTGCGCAAGGCGCTTCGCAAGCAGCTCGGCTACGTGCGCCGCAACTTAAAAAGCATCGAGCGGCTGGAAGAGTATTACCATGAAAGCCCGCTCACCATCTCCCAGGGTTTAGAACTGGTGACCATCAAAGAGTATAATGTCCCCATGAAACCAGACAAAATTTTCGAAATCCTAAGTGAACCTGATATAATAAAAGGCAGGAAACTGCCAGGAAAGAAGGTTCACATAAGATGGGGAGAAGAAAATTTTCAGCTGAATTTAAAACGAAGATTGTACTGGAACTGCTCCGGGAAGAAAAGCAACTCGGCGATATTGCTCATGAACATGGTATAAGTCCAAATCAATTAAGAAACTGGAAAAAAGAATTCCTGGAAAATGCCGTCAAAGTCTTTTCTGAAAGCAAATATGAGAAAGAGCTGAATGATAAAGAAAGAGTATTGGATGAAGAACGAAATCAATTAATGGCAAAAGTCGGTCAACTCACAATTGAGAATGACTGGCTGAAAAAAAAATCTAAAGAAGTGTTTGGGTACGACTGGGAGACTAAGCCTGGTTTCAAAAGACGATAAACTGCCGGTTAGCCGGCAATGCGAGTTACTTGAAGTGAATAGGACAAGTGTTTATTACACGCCTGTAGGACCTGACCGTGACCTTGAAAATACAATCAAAAACAGGCTTGATTACTGGCATACAAAAATGCCGTACCTGGGGGTTCGAAAATTACGGGATAAGCTGCAGAAAGAAGATCACCTTCCAGTCGGACGTAAGTTGATTAAACGATACATGGAAGAGATGGGCATTTATGCTATGTGCCCAAAACCCGACCTTTCAAAACGAAACAAGCAGCATAAGATATACCCGTACTTACTGCGAAACCTTGATATTAACCGGGCGAACCAGGTCTGGGCGATCGACATCACTTATATCAGCATGGGTCGGAGCCATATGTATTTAACAGCCATCATAGACTGGTATAGTCGTTACATAGTAGGCTGGGAGCTTTCAGACACGCTCGACACTGCGCCGGTTCTTGCTGCGATCAAGAAGGCTATTAGCAAGCATGGTAAGCCGGAGATTATCAATTCCGACCAGGGTAGCAATTTACAAGCGAGGACTACACAGGGTACTTAAAAAGCGAAAATATCAAACAGAGCATGGATAGTAAAGGACGCTGGATTGACAATGTCGTTATTGAGCGGTGGTTCCGGAGCTTAAAAATTGAACGTATCTATCCCTATGAGTATGTTACACCAAGAGAATTAAGGATTGGGATCCGGGAATACGTCTTAGAATACAACACCGAAAGGCCACATCAAACACATGGTTACCTGACTCCAAGCAAAGTTTTTCTGGGAAGATCGGCGGCCTAAATGAATGTTGGGGCACCGCCCAAACCCCGTACCTGCCGCCAGGAAGGTCTGGTCTGTATTACACTGGTCAGGTGTATCAAAAGAGACTGGACTTGCACTGAGGCCGCCTGACTTCTTGCAACAACAGTAATTATGCTTAAGTTGTTCCTGCCAATCCATTGGAGCCTGGTTGTGGATATGCCGCAGTTATGGATTCTGATGGATAACTCCAAGGAGTTACCCACAGACTCCACAACTGCTTGGACAAAGCTAAAGCTTTGACCACATATCCACAACCACCGCTGCCGTTTTCTTAGATATTTTTTCCCAGCCCGTTTTTCGGATAAACCATTAGCAGTTGTTGAATAAAAAGGTAATATCTGGTTCACTAAAGAGGTCCTGAATCCGTGATTACAGCATGTTAAAATAGCTAGCAATAAGCCGTAATATATAGTATAATTAAGGTATCGAGGTAAAATTGCCCTTTTAAGGGCTCACCCTGGAGGTGACCATGCGATACCTGC
>JBFMGN010000886.1:0-1964 GCA_040752435.1 Spirochaetota bacterium | reverse complement strand
CAGATCCCGGACCTGAACCTGAGGAACATTGCAATTCCCAGGCATACGATCAAACCGATAAAGAAAATCCATACAGTAACAGGGTCTGCTTTAACCACCCGGATAATAAAAATTGATACTACTGCAAAAGCCCAGTGAAGTCCGACAGACATCAGCATGACCCAGCGGGTATCCCCGGCGCCCCTTAGCGCCCCGGTAAAAATAAGCTGGGCTGAATCCGCCAGCGTATAAATCGAAGCCAGGCGGAGCATGACTGAAGCCAGGACAATAATATCCCGGGTATTTCCATCGAAACCGGAAGCAAAAGTCCCCACCAGGTGCCGGGTAGCGAACAGAAAAAGCAGCATCATGCTGCCGGAATATATCCACGCAACCCTTAAGGCAACATAGGTGGAATGCTTTGCCTCCTCATAATCACCGGCGCCTATGTTCTGGCCTACAAGGGCTGTGGCGGCATTGCTCATTCCTATCATTGGAATAAAAGCCACAATGTCCCAATTGAATGTAATGGTCACAGCCGCAGCAACATGTATGCCGTAGGAATGCATAAACTGCAAAAATATATTAAAAGCCGACATATTGAGAAACATTTCGAAACCGGTAGGAAGGCCGAACCGGAGAAGAATTTCAATAAACCTGCGGTTCAAACGGAAACACTTATGGGTATTGAATTCCCGCCGGTTACCGGGACGAAGGAAAAGGGTAAAGAGTATAATAAACGCAATCATGTTGCCTGAAATTGTTCCCAAAGCCGCGCCCCGCAATCCCATGGCGGGGAATCCAAGTTTACCGAAAATGAAAACGTAATTAGCGGGAATACTAATAAGCATGGCCGTAAGATTTGCAAGCATTACTGCAGTGGTTCTCCCGATCCCAAGGAAAAACCCGGAAACGGCAAACCGAAGTACAAGAAAAATGGAGCCGAATACCAGCGTTTGAAAATACTCATACCCCAGGGCTATTTGAACCGGCTGCTGCCCGGACAGAAGGAACAGATACCGCGCTAAGGGAGAAATGACAAGCAAAAGCGGATAGCAAGCGGCCGCGAGAAGTACCGCCTGGAAGGTGGCCTCCGCGCATTCTTCTTTTCTTTCTGCCCCATAAAGCTGAGCTACCAGAGCGTTTACATAGCCCACTGTTCCAATAAAAAAGGAGCTTAGCATGAATTGAGTAAGTCCACCGCTCATGGAGGCTGAAAGATATTCTTCTCCCAACCGGGAAAGGAACAGCCTGCTTACAAAAAGCATAATGCTGTCGGAGGCCTGAGAAATTACCATGGGAAAGGCGATACGTAATAATCTTGCCAATGTGGTTTGTTTTGTAAATGTCATAGTATGGAAAGCAACTATACTCCGGTTTAATCTGCTTTGAATAGTCTTTTATTAGTTTCCCATCAACGTAAGCGTGGCGACGGAGTTATCATAACAAAGAGTAGTTTGACCGGTGTATCACTTAATACTCTCATGGAGTGCACAATTCCTGAATTAAAATAGAGTGAATCACCTGGATTAAGCGTTATTGAGTCATTTCCGATCGTGTATATAATCGTGCCTGAAAGTATGTACACGAACTCTTCTCCTGCGTGCTGGAAGTCACCTGTATTATCATTTTTATCAATCGTGAGCAGGAATGGTTCAGCTAGTTTATCGACCATTTTAAGAGCAAGAGCTTCGTAAGTGTATCCGAATCGCGAACCATCTCTTGTTACGATTTGACCTAAACCTTTTCTCGTATGTACATATGGAGGACGATCTCTTCGCTTCAGAAAGAATTCAGTAATGTCGACTTCTAACGCGTTGGCTATCCGTAACATCGTATTGATAGGTGTTGAAGTTTTTCCTGTTTCGATTTTCGACAAAGTGCTCTTAGTGATCCCGACTTTTTCCGCCAAATCATCAAGAGTGATACCAATCCGCTTTCGGATATCGCGGATGTTTTCACCGATTTTTTTCTCATCAATCGAA
>JBFMGN010000885.1:0-1967 GCA_040752435.1 Spirochaetota bacterium | reverse complement strand
AAGTCTGGTTGATTGAACAAAGGCCTGTTATGACAAAATCAGTCCAGTCGGATATACAAACTCTACTGGATCTACACAAAAGAAAAATAATAGATGATAAACATCTTATCAATGCTATTAAACCCGGACAACTCAACGAAATCTTACATCCCATCGTAAATCTTAACTCTGTAAAGTCTCTTAAGCGTATAGATGGAGGTATTGCCGGAGCACCGGGAGCAGCCATCGGGCGACTGTACTTCAGTACCGATGGCTTACTTGAAGCCTATAAAACCGCCCAGCATAAAGGGGAGGACACACGGATGATTCTCTGTATGCCGGCGAGTTTTGCAGAGGATGTAAAAGCCATTGAAGTAGCCAGGGGAGTGCTATCCTCCGAGGGCGGTTACGCGGCGCATGCATCGGTAGTTGCACGCCAGTACGGAAAAGTATCTCTTGTCAAACCGGAATTGAAGTTTAAAGACGGTAAGGCGACAATGGGGAATATAACGTTAAAAGAAGGGGACTATGTCACTTTAAATGTTCCCCAGTACGGTGAACCTCAAATCTACCTTGGTACAGCCGAGCTAATTGAGCCTGACCCGGAAGAATCCGGGCTTTTGGATTATCTTAAGATTGTTAAAAAATATGTCGAAGATTTTCACGTACGCGCCAATGCCGATAAACCGCGGGATGCAACGCTTTCTCTTAAGTTCGGGGCTGAAGGAATCGGCCTCTGTAGAACCGAGCACATGTTTTTTGAAGCAGAGCGGATAAATGTATTCCGGGAAATGATTATTTCAGACACCCTGGAAAGACGTCTAAAAGCCATTAAAAAGTTAAAAGCAATGCAGCAGGGGGATTTTTACAAGTTGTTCAAAATTATGCAGGGGAAAGAAGTCACCATACGTCTTCTTGATGCACCGCTTCATGAGTTTCTCCCTCATAATGAAGATGAGATGGCTTCATTTCTGAAATATATACGGTTGCAAAAAGGATTCACCAAGGTAACGAAGGTCGAACTTGATGGGTATTTTGACGCGCTAAAAGAGTTTAACCCCATGCTCGGACATCGAGGCTGCCGAATAGCGGTTTCCTATCCGGAAATCTACGAAATGCAGGTGCAGGCTATTTTTGAGGCAGTTTATAAACTGAAACAGGAAGGGGTTGATGTTCATCCTGAAATTATGATTCCGATTATAATGAATGAAAACGAGTTGAAACTCATCATCTACGGCAAAAAAATTGAAGGTAAGTATTTTAAGGGGATTGTGGAAGCTGAAGCAGAAATAAGAGAAAGGTTTAAGACCAAATCGATCGATTATAAAATCGGCACTATGATAGAGCTTCCCGTAGCTGCCCTGGGTGCAGGTGAGATTGCCCGTTATGCCCAGTTCTTCTCTTTCGGAACAAACGATCTGACGCAGACAACAATCGGACTTTCCAGGGATGATTTTAACTCCTTCATGCCGGATTATACCCAATTTGATATTATTGCAGGTAACCCCTTCCAGATGTTAAACGAACATGTAAAAGAACTAATCGCAATAGCCGTGCGGCGCGGTTCAATGACCCGGCCCGACCTGGTAAAAGGCTTGTGTGGAGAACACGGCGCTGTGCCTGAGAATATTCGGTTTTGTATGGAAACAGGCTTAAACTATGTTTCCTGTTCCGCGTATTCTGTTCCCATAGCCAATCTCGCAATAGCCCAAATAAACATGGAGAAGAAAAGCGCTAAGGCGTCGTAATTCAACCTTACCAAATGTTGAATTTTTGGAGACCGCTCACAACCAGTTTCGCCGCCTTTTTCGCATCGGTGGAAGGCACCGCAGTTTCCTTATGAAGGGTTTGGGCAAAGAAAAATTCGATGGTTTCCAGTACTTTCGGCAAGTTATAGAAAACAAATGAGAAATTTGCGCCCAAAGGTTTTAATATTGTAAATGACGAATATGTCATTAGGGGTGTCTTACTGACCATTACCTTAGTCT
>JBFMGN010000884.1:0-1969 GCA_040752435.1 Spirochaetota bacterium | reverse complement strand
ACTTTGCCTTTTATGATGAAGCGCTTCTTTACCGTGTGCAAGATCACCTGCTCCCAATTCTGGAAGGTATTATAAAGAAGGATTTGAAATGCTTTTTTCACACGCCCAACGCCCTGCATGCCAGGTTTTTGACGCCGGAACTGGCCCTTTTGATGAAGAAGGCGGGATTTGTACAACCCCGGCTGGCGCTGGAAACGGTAGACTCCGCCCGCCAGCGGCAGACTGGCGGAAAAGTAAGCAAAGAGGAAGTAAAACGGGCATGTTTCTACCTGCAACAGGCCGGCTACGCCCCGCATGAAATCGGGTTAAATGTGCTGCTCGGCCTTCCGGGACAACCGCTGGCAGAAGTAGAAGCCTCGCTAAAATTTGTCCACAACCTGGGGGCAAGAATATTTCTGGAAGAATACGCGCCGGTGCCCGGCACGCCTGCCTACCAGGAGAGCAACCTGCCGCCGGACGCTGACCCCCTTTACCATAACAACTCGATTTTCCCTCTGTATGGCCTGGAGCGATATGCGGAATTACAGCACATAAAAGATCTGGTCCACCACCTGAACCGGGAAATCCCGGCTAATAAATAAAGCGGTTTTACTAAATACAGCTCCGTATAAAACAGGATCCGAATTTGACAAAGCGCGTGGTTTACGCTCACTCCAATGCTTCCTCTTTAAACCCAGACCGGCGATGGTCCTGATCGCCTGCTATTCTATTTCGCCCATGGTCGGAATGCCCGCTTCAATCTGGAAAACCCCCAGCCGGTCTAAAAGCCTGGCAATGGTCACTTTCTCCTTTACGCTAAAGGCCACCCCCGGTGATTGTTCTCCATCCCGCATGGGTAATGTCGATAATATAAACTTCCGGTGTGATATTTAACTCAATCATCTTCCGCAAAAATAACCGCCTTACTTAATGCCAGCTTTTTTTTACGGGCGAAAATAACTTTATCTCCCAATTCAATTTCACAACGGCAGTGGGTTACTAAAACAAAAGGGATCTGCCAGACGGCATGCAGCTTTTTTATTTCTTTTCTTATTTTTGCACGCAGATCCCTGTCCAAGGCCGAAAGAGGTTCATCCAACAACAATATAGAAGGTTCCGTCAGCAGTGCTCTGGCCAGGGCAACCCTTTGCCTTTCCCCCCCGGAAAGCTGGGCCGGGTAGCTTTCTTTCAGGCTGGTCAGTTCGAATAATGTTAAAATTTCTGTTAGCTTTACTTCTATGTTTGCTGCCTTTTTGTTTTTTACACCATATAAAATATTCTGTTTCACATTTATATGTTGAAAAAGAGCGTAATCTTGAAAAATATACCCGACCTGACGCTGGCAGGATGGCAGGTTAACTTTCTTTACCGTTGAAAAAAGGATTTTATCATTAATTTTAATCAACCCTGCCACCGGTTTTTGGATGCCGGCCAAACATTCTAAAATTGTTGTTTTTCCCGAACCGGAAGGACCAGCCAAAACTAAAATCTCATTTTTCTTAACCGTAAAGTCGGCTTTTAAGATAAAATCAGGCAATTTTTTTTGTAAAGAGACCTGCAGCATTTTTTATTTACGCTCCTTTACAGCAAAGCACCTTATCTTACTTTTTGACCACTGGTTCAGGCCGATAATTAAGCTTAAAGAAAAGATTAAGACAACTAAGGTTAAAAGAAGGGCTGTTTTGTTGTCGCCCGCTTCTACAGCAAAGTAAATAGCCATGGGTATGGTTTGGGTTTTACCGGGAATATTCCCGGCTACCATTAAAGTAGCCCCAAATTCTCCCAGGGTCCGGGCAAAAGTTAATATTGACCCCGCCATTATCCCCGGCCAGGCTAAAGGAAGGGTAATGGTAAAGAAAACCCTTGCTTCTTTTGCCCCCAGCGTCCGGGCAGCCCGCTCCTGATTAACGTCTATACTTTCAAAAGCCGCTTTAGCATTCTGGTACATCAAGGGAAAAGCCACCACCACGGCGGCAATAACCGCCGCCCC
>JBFMGN010000883.1:0-1971 GCA_040752435.1 Spirochaetota bacterium | reverse complement strand
ATGTCCTTCAAAGGCTTCCCGGGTTTTAGTTTATTCCGCCCATCACCTTCACCTATAATCGGCCCTAAGCCCGTAGTATCTTCATACTCTCTACAAAAAATTGTTTTTTGTTTACAGAACATCACTTTCGTTTTATCATAGATGAAAATATATACAGAGTGGCTATTTAGAAGGAGCTTATAGTGGCCGAAGTAACCCTTCCCCTTAGAAAACGGTTATGGAACCCTGAAGCGCGTCTTGCCTATATTCTTATTCTACCTGCCATCCTGGTGCTGGCCGCGTTTATGTTTTATCCAATTCTATATGTCTTTTTAATGTCACTGTTTAAGACCAATAAACTGGGAAATCTTATACAATTCATATGGTTTAAGAATTTTGCCGAACTGATGTCAACGAAGGATTTCTGGATAGTTACCGGCCGTTCCCTTCTCTGGACGGTTACGGGTGTTATTATGAAGACCCTATTCGGGCTGCTGATCGCCTCGCTGTTAAATGTGAAGTACAGAGGGCGGAAATTCGCACGGCTGCTGATTATCATTCCCTGGGCATCCGCCGTACCGATCAGCGCGATGTTGTGGCAGTGGGTATATAATACCGAATTCGGACTCCTTAATTACACACTTAAAGTCACACGGCTTATGTCTAATCCGCCTGTCTGGCTCGGTCTTCCGGTGCCGGCTTTTGCGGCCTGTATGTGGGTGGATATATGGATCGGTATACCCTTTATGGCGCTTGTTTTTCTTGCAGGCATGCAGGCAATATCTGAGGAATTATACGAATCTGCCAATATAGACGGTGTCAACTGGTTGCAGAAATTTTTCTATATAACCCTGCCGGGAATCCGGGGTTTGATTCTTATTGCTACATTACTTTCATCTTTGTGGACCTTTAATGATTTCAACGTTATTTACATCCTTACGCGGGGCGGCCCTGCCGGTACGACGGACATTCTTATTACGGATATCTATAAGAGCGGGTTTGAGTGGCTTAAGTTCAGCGATGCGGCGGTTATGACCGTCGTCACTTTTTTAATCCTGACGATTGTCAGTATTGTTTATGCGCGGATTTACTTTAAAGGGGAAACTGGATGAAGTGGAGAAACCGGGGCAAAATCATTGTTATTCCATTAACTATCTTTTTGTTATTAATTTTACTGTTTCCCTTTTTTGTAATGCTTTCCACCATGTTAAAATCGGGAAAAGAAGTATACTCCTCCCCGCCATATTGGATCCCCAAAAAGATCATGTTCGCTAATTTTGTAAAGGTATGGAAAGAGTACGACCTTTTGAGTTATTTTAAGAGCAGCCTGATCATTGCCATCGGTACAACCATATTAAACGTACTTGTGACCGTACCCGCGGCTTATGCGGCTGCCCGTTTACGGTTTATCGGTAAACAGGTTATTCTCTATTTTTTCCTGGTAATCCAGATGTTTTCCCAGGTAATCGTCGTTATTTCCCTGTTTAAAATAATGGCACGCCTGGATCTCCTGGACACTTACACCTCTTTGATACTGGCCAATACTGTTTTTACAATAGCATTCACTGTATGGATGATGAACGGTTACTTTAAATCTATTCCAAAAGAGATTGAAGAAGCGGCTTTGATCGACGGTTGCTCCAGGGTGGCAACTATAACCCGGATCATGATTCCTATTGCCGCTCCCGGGCTTGTAACTGCCATGATATATACCTTTATCTTTGCCTGGAACGAATTTCTTTTCGGGTTGACCTTCATTCAGTCAAAACCTAAAATGCCCCTTACTCTGGGCTTGTACAATTTCGTCGGCCGATGGACGACCCAATGGGAATATTTGACAAGCGCAGCCTTTTTCGCTCTTCTTCCGGTTCTGATTCTCTTTTATATTATCGAGAAACGGCTTGTAACCGGACTGGCCGGCGGCGCGGTAAAAGGATAGCTCGCGGCAACATTAAAATGGCCGGAATGAAAAAAACATTCCCTTCGGGGAAC
>JBFMGN010000882.1:0-1975 GCA_040752435.1 Spirochaetota bacterium | reverse complement strand
GTAAAAAGCAGCTATCTGAAAATCCCTGATAAGACCCGCTGCCTTGAGGAAGTCTGCCTTTAATGACCTTCGCTGATAGATCTCCCTGCAAACCCGGTCACTTCCGCTTTGCAGGCCAACACTGATCCAGGCAAGCCCGGCTCTTTTCAAGGATTCCATTTTGTCCCAGGTGATATAGGTAGGAATGCTTCTCACGATAAAGGGCTTTTTCACCTTTTCCTGATACGCTTCACAAAATTCCCTGAGATATTCGCCGGTGCAGGCTAAAAAGCAGTCGTCCTGGAAGTTGATGTACTCAATCTCCGGGTTGTTCTGTACAGCCCTCTCAAGCTCGCTGATAACATTGCCGATGCTCCGCCGCCTGACCTTTTTGGACCCATAGAGCCGTGAGATAAAGTTGTTGCAGCAGTAAGTGCAGGAAAACGGGCATCCTCTGGAACTCATGACACTATAGGTTGTCCCTGAATACCGGGCATGCTTCTGAAAAGAGCGCTTGCTGACAGGTAGTATGCCCTTATGGTCCTGAATATAGCAGTGAACCGGAATATGATCATAAAACGGGATCTCATCCAGACTTTCGATAAGCGGATACAAAGGGTTTTTCTTGAGCTGCCCATGAGTTTTGAAGCAAAGGTTGTTGATGTTGGTCAGGCTTTCGTTCCTGTCAATGGCTCCGGCTGCATCCAGGATCGTTCTCTCGCCTTCTCCGATGCAGACATAATCTGCATAATCCAAACACATCTCCGGAGCAATGGTCGGATGTATGCCTCCCCAGATAATTGGAATTGAAGGAAAACAGCTCTTCAGATAGGCGGTCAGGCTACAGGCATTATCGTACTCAACCGACATCAAACTTATTCCGATCAATCCGGGCGAATGATCGAGAACAAATTCCCTGATCTGCTCAAGAGCTTTGGCATTGTTCGGGTTAAAGGCTGGTAAACAGAGAAAGAGAGAATCGTAGGATTTATTGAGTAAGGAATAGTGGAGGTATTTCAATCCGAGAATGTCCAAGTCCTTCTGTAATGAAATTAACAGGATGCCCATTTCTTTTATCCCTGTTTCCGGAAAATAAGGCTTATTGACTATTTATTATAACTTTATCACTGATAACACTGATAACACTAATATCCTAATTCATGTATCAGCCAATAGTCAAATATTCATAACTACTCAGGCACAAAGGGGAAAAGGCACCTCGCCTTTGTGCCTGTGCCTTTGTGCCTGAGTAGTTACCGCATTTCTTTTAATTTTGGCGTCATAAGGGTTATGAAATCTCTATATATTTTAAGGAAAGGCATGCTGTTTCTATTACCTGTTAAGGTGATAATAGGTAGTATTAGTCATAATTAGGAGAATAATTACTTTCTTCTAATAGTTTTGTACTCACTTCGCTGGTATCAATCTTGCCTTAATAAATCAACAGACATACTCAAAAAATATTAAAATAAGAAAAAGGAGGTGAAAAGGGAAGAAAGAGCAAAAGCTAAGGGCATACTGAAAACATACATTGAAATCCTTTAGGACTGCTTTGCGGATTGGAAAGGGGGAATTTCCAAAATGATGATCAATAAGAGATTCTCATGGTTATCTTTCACAGCGGTTACTTTATCATTCGCTTTATTCTTAATGTATTCACCCACACCCATCGCTTATGCACAAAACTGGGCAGCCTTACCACCTTATAATACCTTATGGCCTTTATGGCCGTCGGTTCTATCACCTCTTGATGCTGCCGGGGTGCCGGTCCCAATAGTAAGTGAATTAACCAAATCTACTATCCTGCCTGTTGAACCCGGGTTAACTTGGAACCCATCAATAAATTACCCATGGCTTCTTTATAATACACCATTGGGTATGGCCTATTTTGATCCAATTGGTGGTGTCGATTTCTGGCCCCCTCCAAGCCTAATAAAACCAAACGGATCAATTAAGGTTTTAACCCTTCCAACGGACTACGCAACATTGCCGGTGA
>JBFMGN010000881.1:0-1979 GCA_040752435.1 Spirochaetota bacterium | reverse complement strand
CTTTTCCGCAAAATTTTTGAATGCGGGGAATCCACTCAGGATCAGCCACTCCGGTCTCATTTACCTCGATTACATTCATCCTGAAACCTCGTATACATCGGGATATTCTATACGGGAATGGAAATGCCCTGCAAGAATTTGAACGAAGGTTTTTTTAATAATTTCCAGTTCCTTGAAAGTAATATCGCATTCATTCATCTGCCCGGTGTTAAATTTTTCGATCATGATATTCCAGATGAACTTTTCAAGCTTGGCTACAGTCGGTTTTTTCAATGTCCGCGTGGCCGCTTCGACCGCATCTGACAGCATTACGACGGCGGCCTCCTTGGATGTAGGCAGCGATTCGGAATATGAATAGTCTTCGGGATTGATTTTTGTTTTACCGCGGTCCTTTAAAGCCTCGGTGTAAAAAAAACTGATCAGACCTCTGCCATGGTGCTGTGCGATAATGTCAATTACCTCTTTCGGAAGTCCCAGTTCCTTGCCTCTCTCAATCCCCAGTTTTACATGGGATTTTATCACGGCCGCTGAAAGGCTCGGTTTCAGATCATCATGCTTGTTGCCTGTTCGCTGGTTTTCAATAAAATATTCGGCCTGATCGATCTTACCTATATCGTGGTAGTAGGCGCCTACTCGTGCGAGGAGGGCATTTGCGCTGATTTCCCTGCACGCCGATTCCGCCAGATTTGCGACGCTTAGTGAATGTCCATAGGTGCCCGGGGCGAGGGTAAGCATGTTTTTAAAAATAGACGAATTGATATCCGATAGCTCTATCAGTCTGAATCTGGTTGGAGCGTTAAGAATATGTTCCAGAAGAGGCAGAAAACTTAAGCTAAGGATTCCATTTCCGAAACCGTTTACCGCACCCAGCCCGGCTGCAATCAGAAAGCTTTTCAGATTGTAGTTCTGGAGGAATCCCAACACGACGAGGAATAGGGCATTGAGAATCGATAAAAAACTGTTGGCCCAGATGAGATCTATTCTTTTTTCAGCCCCCTTCACGACAAGTGTACCGGCAATACCCGAGAAGAAGGCAAACAAAAAAGAATAGGGATTGACCTTTACAAACAGGTAGGTGGATAAAGAAAGTATAAGTGTAAAATTAATGGCGATCCTCTGATTGATCAGGATAGCGATCATTATGGAAATAAGGGCGGCCGGCATCACTACTGTAAAAGGAAGCCAATCGGGGAGGATTTCAATTTTCAGCATGGTAATGCCAAAAATGAGGTAGAAGAATCCCAGTCCCAGGCAGAGGAATAACTGGTTTAACGTCAATCTGATTTTAGTAATAGGAGGATTCAACAGGACAACGGCCAGTATATAGAGAATAAGGAGAAAAAATGCATCCCCGAGAATGCTTTGAAGATTTATGGCGGTTGAATATTCGCCGTAGGCCTTGATTTTTGCAATATCATCTTCCGTTACAATAAAACCGCTTTTTACAATTCGTTCGCCTTTGAAAAGCTTTCCGACAACAGGTTCGACCTCCCGGCTGACGCGTTCCCGCTTTTTGGCAGTCTCCTGAATATCCAGAAAGGCATTTTCCTCCGCAAATATGCTAACAATCAATATTATTGATTCAATGTCTTTCTGCTGCAAATCACGGTCTTCCAGTATGTTTTTCACGTGGTTTTCAAGCTTCGACAGAATAATTACGGAGTTGACGTCTATATCTTCCCTCTCTTTATTACCGTTTTTCCATCTCCAAAGGTCAATTTTTTCTCCCTCAGTGGCCATATTCTTGGGTAAACTGACGATCCCCCTGGCCGTAATTTCCTCGAGAACTGTATGGGCAATAGGGATAAAATCAAGAATATTTGCCTGGGCAGCCAGTTTTTTTACCTGGTCCCTGGAAAAAAAACCCGGCAGGGCGGCCTGTACTTCCAGGAATACTTTTTCAAGAGGCGCGCGGTCGGCAATAAGATTTGAAAAAACTTCTGAAAATTTTTTGAACCGCTGAATACTGCGGCGGGTTA
>JBFMGN010000880.1:0-1980 GCA_040752435.1 Spirochaetota bacterium | reverse complement strand
GTAAACGCTGTTCGGCTCGATAAACTGTCCTCCGGTGGAATAAAGGTCGCCCAGGTTCCAGCAGACAATACCGGCGTTTTTGCAAATGTTTTTAATCACCGGCTTCATGGTGGCAAGCCAAGGCTCAATGCCTTTTTGCTCGTAGTCCTTGCCGACGTCGTAGGGCGGGGAAGTGACACAAACCTGTGCGCGCCTGCCGTCCATCAGCTTTTCAAAATCCTCTGCAGATGTGCTGTCCCCGCACATTAAGCGGTGGCTGCCTAAAAGCCAGATATCGCCCCTTTGAGTAATAGCGCCGTCTTTTTCTATGATGTCTTTTTCTTTGTCTACATCAAATTTGTCCTGTACTGCTTCCTTGGAATACCACCGGTTCATAAGCTCGTCAATCTCTGCGGCATCGAAACCGGTAAGTGAGATATCGAAAGCCCCGGCATCTAAATCGGCAATAAGGGATGACAGCTTGTCTTCGTCCCACGAACCGCCGATTTTATTCATGGCGAGGTTTAAAGCCTTTTCGCTCTGCTCATCAAGGTCAATGACAATACAATCAATATCTGTGTAACCAAGCCCCAGCAAGACTTTCAGCCTCTGGTGCCCTGATACAACATTGCCGGTGCGTTTATTCCATACAACTAATTCAACGCAGCCATACTCCTCAATGGACCGCTTGAGCTTTTCATATTCTTTGTCCCCGGGTTTTAGGTCCTTGCGCGGGTTATATGCAGCCGGGTTTAATTTACCTGCCGGTATTTTTTGAATGTCCATGAGATCCACCTCTGCTTAAACGTCTGTTTTTCTACAGGTTTTGGTCAATAAAAAATCAGGTTTCAGAATCTAAAAAAACCTGATTTTACAGGGAAAACACATTTTTATGCGGGGTCTAATCCCCCCCCTGGAAATTTGCGACTTTTTGCGCGGAGCCGCGCGCCCGTTCCACAGTAGAAAAGTTGTAGAGATTTAGACCACCCCTCCATCTCTTGATAATCTAAAGAAATTCGTGTATAATATCTTTAGAACGAAAGGAGGCTGATCATATGCCAAACATTAAGTCCAGCACGGATTTGAGAAATAACTATAATGAGATATCCAAGTTCTGCCATGAGAGCCGGGAGCCTATATTCATTACCAAGAACGGTCAGGGGGACTTGGCTGTTATGAGCATCGAGACCTATGAGATGCTCAATGGTAAACTCGAATTGTACCGTTTGCTCGACGAGGGCAGGGCTGCGGTAAAAGAGGGCCGGAAACGTCCTCTCGCGGATGTCATGCGCGACATCCGACAGGAGATAGCCGATGGCAAGATATAGGGTGGATGTATCGGAACCCGCAGAAAGCGACCTTCGCGATATCGTCCGCTATATTTCCGCGCAGCTGTCGGCCCCAATGACCGCGACGAAGATGATGGACGCCATTGAGGAAGCCATCTCGGGTTTGGCGGACATGCCGCAAAAATACCCTCCCGTTACGGACGAACGGTTGGCGTCGATGGGTTATCGGAAGCTAGTAGTGAAGAACTACATTGTTTTCTTCACAATCGACGAGAAGTCAAAGGTCGTTGACGTCGAAAGAATCCTCTACGCGAGGCGCGATTGGCTCCGAATTTTGTAGAATGGCCACCTTTAACGTCCCCAGCGACCGCCTTCTCTGGCGGTGATCTCGGAGTGGCAGGAGGTACACAAACTTATAAGGTTGTCCTCGGTATTCGTGCCGCCCTGCGAGAGCGGCTCGATATGGTGTACTTCTTGGGCGGGTGTAATCCGTCCGCGCTTCCCGCACTGCTCGCAGAGGGGATGCGCCGCGATGTAGCGGTCGCGGATTCTTTTCCACGTCCTGCCGTAGCGTTTTTTCACGGCTGGATCACGCTGGTAGCGTTCGTATTGTCTTGCTTCTTGTTTGGCGTGTTCCTCGCAGAACCTGCCGCCCGTCAGCTTCGGGCAGCCGGGATGGGAACACGGCCGCTTGGGTCTATATGGCATTAGG
>JBFMGN010000088.1:0-8892 GCA_040752435.1 Spirochaetota bacterium | reverse complement strand
ATAATCATAAAACTCAATTCATTCTTTGTTAAGAAGAACCGGGTTCCGGAAAGCTCATAGGTATGCTCGGCCGGTGGGAGTGTCAGAGTATAATTCCTGCCGTCGGGATATTCGCCCTCAAGGTGAATTGATTCGTCGGGATTGAACTGAAAAACGGGGATTTCGAATAGGGCGTAGGATGTAAGCAGCGTGCCGCTGCGGAATAGCGGATAACGAATATAGAGAGCTACAATTAAATTCGGGAATTTATCTATAAAAAAGTAATCGACCATAAGATTTCCCGGTGAACTAAAAAACGGTGAATCAAGGCTGGAAAAATCACGCAGCCCGCGGGTCCGTTCTCCTTCAAAAGAAAAGGTGCTTGTCTGAGAAAAAAAGACCGGCTTTTTCCTTATGGTAAGGAAAGAACGAACCCTCCGGCCGGTTAAGGCTGGTTTTGTATTCACGATTATATCGGCAAACTTACCGTCTTTAAATTGAACTTCCACATCGTTCTCTTTGAGCATAACTGAACCAGGCATATTGGCGATTAAGAGCCTGTCCGGTTGTTGGTTCTGAAAAACCGCGGGAATTGTCACTAAAGGGGTCGGCCCGTGCCGGCTATTTACCAGGCGAAGCAGTATATTTTTTACAGAATCTTCAAACAACATCCCTTCGTCTTTTATTCCACCGCTGCGCCGGTATTGAAAAAGACGTTCTCTGCCTGCAGCCAGTTGAAAAATCCTTTCTTTTGGATTGGTAAAGAAGGATTCTTGCGGCAGCAAAACCCAGGCAGGGACTGTATTACTGCCGGAATCCGGCAGTGCAAGGAAGGAGTTATTGGAAATTGTAGAAAAATAGTCTGTGAAACGATCAAACCTGACTGTAATCCGCCAGTCAGATAACCTTTTAATAGTTTCCAGCAGCCCTTGTAACTTACAGGTATCTTCAGGAAATAAAAAATCAACCAGGAGAAAAAGCGGTTTTTTTGCCTGGTTACATTCTTTCTTTAACTTTTTCCTGGTTTTTTGGACATCCGGATCCGTGACTGTAATACACGGTACTTGTGCCACCGCATCTCCCCTGTTGATCTGTAAAATTCCGGCGGTAAATCTGTTGGGTGTGAATGACAGAACCGCTTTATACCGCGATTCCAGATAGATCTGCCGGATCGAGTTGCGGGCATAATCAGTATAGAGAGGCATAAGGATTTCCGGTTCAATTCCGAATACATCTTTAAGGCCGGATTTCCACTGGTTTTTTATACACCATTCAATTTCTTTTATCAGTTCATCTTCCAGCAGATAGGGGTGGATTGAGCCTGCGTAACCCATTGGCAGAAGTACGTCCTCCCCGGATGTTACGCGGGACATTAATTTTGTCACAATTTTTTCCGATTCCGTTGAAAACTCTTCAAGCAGGGGGTAGCAGGGAAAATTCCAATGCAGCCCAACCTGCTGTCCAGGGAGATATTTTCCCACCAGGTTAAGACATTCTTTAATTATTCTGCTCATTATGTCGGAGCTGTTGGAAAGGATTCTTAGTATGAGAATAATGTCCAGATTTTTCTTTCGTTTCACTCTCTTTTTTTTGCCTTAAAAGCAATATCATAGTCAAGAGGGTGTTTTTTTAATTAAAAAAACAATTTTTCTGTTGATGATTTGAAAAAGTATTGGTATCTTTTCTATGAAATTATTAGTTATCCACTTCAATAGAATATTATTAAAACAAAATGAAGAGAGGTATAAAAATGGCAAAGCAGTTGAAGTTTAACGAAGAAGCCAGAAGAGCCCTTTTTCAGGGTGTAGAAAAATTATCCAATGCAGTCAAAGTAACCCTGGGTCCAAAAGGCAGAAATGTGCTTTTGGACAAAAAATTCGGGGCTCCAACAGTCACAAAAGACGGAGTCAGCGTTGCTAAAGAAATTGAGCTTGAAGATCATTTTGAAAACATGGGGGCACAACTTTTAAAAGAAGTTGCAACCAAGACAAATGATGTCGCCGGCGACGGTACCACAACCGCGACCGTACTTGCATATTCAATTATTAAAGAAGGAATCAAAGCTGTTGCGGCGGGAATCAATCCCATGGGTATTAAAAAAGGAATTGACCGGGCAGTTGAAACGGCCGTAGACGAGATCCGGAAAATATCCAAAGACATCAAAGATAAAGATGAAATTGCCCAGGTCGCGTCAATTTCGGCCAATAACGACATGGAAATCGGTGAAGAAATAGCCGGAGCTATGGAAAAGGTTGGAAAAGACGGTGTAATAACCGTTGAGGAATCCAAGACCATCGAATCCAGCACGGACTTCGTCGAAGGTATGCAGTTCGATAGAGGTTATCTCTCTCCATATTTTGCAACCAACAGGGATAATATGACCGCCGTACTGGAGGATCCCTACATTCTTATCCACGACAAGAAGATTTCAAATATGAAGGACCTTCTTCCGCTTCTGGAAAAGGTCGCCCAGGCGGGAAAACCGATTCTTCTGATTGCAGAAGATGTTGAAGGAGAAGCCCTGGCTACACTGGTTGTCAATACTTTAAGGGGTACCCTCACTGCCGTGGCTGTCAAAGCGCCCGGTTTTGGCGACAGAAGAAAAGCTATGCTTGAAGATATAGCCATTCTTACCGGCGGCCAGGTTATTGCAGAAGAACTTGGGTTGAAGCTTGAAAATACCGAACTGTCTCAGCTTGGACGGGCCAAAACTATAAAAGTTGAGAAGGAAAATACTACGATAATCAATGGGGAAGGCAAACCTCAGGATATTAAAGACAGAATTGCCCAGATCAAGGCCCAGATCGACGAGACAACCTCTGATTATGATAAAGAAAAACTGCAGGAACGCCTTGCAAAACTGGCCGGCGGTGTTGCGGTTATCAATGTCGGTGCTCCGACTGAAGTTGAATTGAAAGAGAAAAAGCACAGAGTAGAAGATGCATTAAGCGCCACCCGCGCCGCTATTGATGAGGGGATCGTTCCCGGCGGCGGTATTGCCCTTATCCAGGCAATTCACGCACTGGATAAAATCGACATCTCGACCTTCGAAGAAGATGAAAAAGTAGGCTTTAAGATTGTAAAGCGGGCTCTTGAAGAACCTATGCGCCAGATAGCCGAAAATGCCGGAGTAGACGGCGTCATTGTGGCTGAAAAAGCAAAAAATGAGAAGAAAGGGATAGGTTTTGATGCCCAGAAAATGGTCTGGACCGATATGGTTAAAGCCGGAATTATTGATCCTGCAAAGGTTACAAGGTTTGCCCTTCAGAATGCCGCTTCGATCGCCAGTTTATTACTTACAACAGAGGCTACTCTTACGGAGTTACCCGAAAAAGAACCACCCATGCCGCCGGGAGGCGGAGGTCCCGGAATGGGCGGAATGGGGGGAATGTAATTCTTAAAGGATAGACGGATCACCGTATTTTAAATGAACAGTGAGTACCGGCAAAAAAGGCTCTCTAAACCCTTAAAGGGCGAGAGCCTTTAAATTTTAGGATGCCTATACAATGAAGAGAGAAGAGTTTATCTTCACTATCGGGTACGAGGGCGATACTGCTATTGTTGACGGTCATGCGTTAAAACAATTTAAGCAGCTTTCAACTATGGAACTTTTCGAAAAAGGTCTTTTTAAGGCTGCTTTCTCTTCTGCTATTTATTCAGGAGATGAAGGCGAGATAGGACGATTGATAGAAGCTTATAATGAATTACGCGCCACCAAATATTCTTCCAGCGATGATATAAAAAGGCTTTTCGGAATACAGATAGTTTCCGCCGAATTTGAAAAAGTCGAAATTATTTAGGACCGATAATAATATACTCATCTAACTTGACTATTCAGTTGTATCCATGGTAGGTTTTCTAATCTTATAAGTATCGCTAGAGGAAATTTTTTTTATGACTACACTGTTTTTAAACTTGCCGTTGCTCCAGGCAGCCGGGGGCGGCACCGGCCAGCTTGTAACAACTATTGCTACTTTCGGCCTTGTTATAGTTATTTTCTATTTTCTTATTATAAGACCGCAGAATAAGAAACAAAAAGAGACGAAGAAGATGCTGGCATCAATCAGGAAAAACGATAGGGTTGTCACAGTGGGAGGAGTACGCGGTGTGGTACAAAGTGTTAAAGACGAAACTGTTGTACTTAAAGTGGATGACAATACCAAAATTGAATTTTCAAAAAGTGCAATCTCAAGCATCCTTGAGCGCAAAGAGTCGAAGCAGCCGGATACGGCAGATACCGCAGAGAAAGAACAAGAAGAAAAATAGCTGCCAGGTTTACGCGGATAGAATATCTTTCTTTTACATAATTAATCCATCCACATCCGGAGATGAGTAATGAGCAAACGTGTCAGATTTTTAATATTGATTGTTGTGCTGGTCGTAAGTGGATCTTTTCTTTATCCGACATTCAGGTGGTATTTTTTAATCGGTAGAGACGATAAGGAACTCGCTTCAGGGTCAAAACAACAGATCAGGGATTATTCTCAAAAAAAGGCTTCCGAGGATTTAAATATACTCAAGGGAAAGGTAAAAAGTGATCCGGAGGCCCTGATCCCGGAAAATATGAGTTTCATTGTTGATACGGCCAAACGAAACTATAAGCTGGCAGAAAAACCGTTTCCGGTACAGTGGAATATTAAATCCGTTCTGGAAGGTTTCAGAACTGAAAAGGAAATTTTTGATGTAATCGAATCCCAATATCTCCAGGAAATTTTGAGTTTGAAAGAATATCATGATAACGTGCTCCAGTTAGGACTGGACCTGTCAGGAGGTATGAATGTTGTTTTGGAAGCGGATATGAAGAGTCTCGCCCAGAGGTTAGGCCACGAACCGACGGAAGCCGATAAGAAATCGGCCATGGATAGAGCAATGGAGATCTTAAACAACAGAATTGATAAGTTCGGCGTTACCGAACCCCAGATACGTCGCCAGGGTACTGAAGAGATTACTATTGAAATTCCAGGTGCAGCCGATCCTGAGCGCGTTCGCAGTTTTCTGATGGGTAAAGGGAGGTTGAATTTCCATATTGTCAATGATGAGGCAACGACAAAGCTCCAGGAGTATATGGCTTCTAACCCTTCGGCGGCCATAAGCAGCGGAGACGATTTGGAACTTCCCCCCGGTTTTCTGGATGCTGGCCTGGCGGTCCGCGGATTTTATAAAAAAGATAAATATGGAATTGACCAGAGAATACGGTATCTCGTTATCACTGAAGAAGCGGGCCTGGACGGGAACCACATTAAAGATGCTCAGGTCGGCAGTGATCCCATTACCGGCCAGCCGGTAATAAACTTTTCCCTCGACCGGGAGGGAGGTGAGATCTTCTTCAAACTTACTTCGGCTAATGTTAATAAAACCCTCGCTATCGTTCTTGATGATAAAATAAAAGCAGGTGCCAGAATCTCTGAACCAATCAGGGATTCAGTCCGCATGACGGGTTTTGATAAAAAAGAGGCAGGCGATTTGGCGATTGTCCTCCGTACCGCGGCGATGCCCGTTGATTTGAAGGTAATGAGCCAGCAGGCCATCGGCGCAACCCTTGGGGAGGACTCAATCCGGATAGGTTTACGGGCTATCACGCTTGGCTTCCTCCTGGTTATAGGCTTCATGCTTATTTACTACCTGGGCGCGGGGATCAACGCGGTAGTTGCTCAAATTCTGAACTTATATTTAATGATCGCCGTACTATCGGCCTTTAATCTTACCTTGACGCTTACCAGTATTGCAGGTTTTGTACTGACTATCGGTATGGCGGTTGATGCCAATGTGATTATTTTTGAGAGGATCAAGGAAGAGTATCGGCTTGGAAAATCCATCGAAGCTTCGGTCAAAGCCGGCTTCCGCAAGGCTTTCTGGACGATCATGGACTCAAATATCACGACCTTTATTGCAGCCATCTTTCTTTCCCAGTTGGGCACCGGTCCTATTCAAGGCTTTGCCTATACCCTCGCGGTCGGAATCGTTACCTCAATGTTCACTGCGCTCTTTGTATCCAGGCTCATGTTTGACTTCAATATTGAGGTTCGAAAAATTAAGAAACTTAGCATAAGCTGGAGGCCCCGATGAAGAGGGTAATAAACTTTATAAAAGTACGATTTTTTCTGATTACCCTGTCTATAGTCGTTATTGCAGCGGGATTTGCAGCCGTATTTCTTACCGGCGGTTATACCCTCGGCATTGACTTCCAGGCTGGAATCAATATGAGGGTGCAGGTTGCACCCATTGCGTTTTCTCTCCAATACAGCGGCGGCGGGACGGCTGCCATTAACGTTGATAAGACGGGACTAAACATCAATATAACGGGAACGGAAGAGGGGGATAAGAAGTTTGCGTTTCTTTTTGACAAATACGCTTCCTTAAGTTCTCTGAATAGTGAATTGATGACGATCCCAGGGATAACCGCCGCGCTCTCGGCTCCTGATCAACTCGACACCGCCCGGCTGGTTGGTTTTAATCATCCGAAAAATCTCGGCTCGGACCCTCTTGTCATCAACTATGCTCTTTCAAAAGAGAGTGAAATGAATGCCCCAATCGCAAAATTGCGCGAGTCCCTGTCAACCCTTGGAATCATCCAGCTCCAGTACGTTGGAAACAAGGCCAATCAGGAATACATGGTCAGGGTGCAAGATTCCGGGGTGGATAAAGATTTTAATGTCAACATGTCCAGACAGGTCGAGGAACTGCTTAAAAAAAGCTTCGGTGAAAATAACGTTATTGTCAAACAGACGGATTATGTAGGGCCGCGATTTTCCAGGAACCTCACTCAGGAGACATTTTATCTGACCGGTTTTGCGCTTCTCCTGATCCTTATATACACGTGGTTCCGTTTTAAATTTGCCTATGCCCTGGGCGCGATAGTAGCAACCTTGCATGACGTGTGTATTATGCTGGTGTTCATCGGTATTTTTAAGGTTGAGGTATCTACGGCCACGATAGCCGCGGTCCTTACGATTGTCGGCTATTCGATTAACGATACGATTGTCGTCTTTGACCGAATCCGCGAAAATACCGCTCTTTTGAGGGACACGCAACTGGAAACTGTAATAAACATCAGTATTACCCAATCATTAAGCCGGACAATCATTACCGCGTTAACAACCCTCCTGGCAGTCCTGGCTATTTTCATATTCGGTACGGGCTCGATCAAGGATTTCGCCTTGAATCTTATTGTCGGCATAGTTGTCGGAACATATTCATCGATCTATATTGCTTCGCCGGTAATGCTGGGAGTTACCTATTTGCGTGAACGCAAACGGAAAATGGGGGATGAACAGAAGCCCATAAAACGGGCCGAAATCGAGGAAAACAAGAGCGAGCCGAAGGTTGCGGCGGTAACGGTGAATAGAAATCCGGAATATACGATCATACCCTTTGCAGAGAGAAAACTGACAGGCAAAAGGAGAAAGAAAAGAAAGAAGTAACTTAAGGGGTTGAAGCCGACTATGAAAATAATAAACAAGGTGCAGTCATTTGAAATAACAATTCTTTTTCACAAAGAGAACCGGCAGCAAAGACAGGCCGGTTTTCTTTTTTAAAGGTAAGAGGGTTAACGGTGTATGACATCCCGTGAGCGGGTTCTTAAAACTTTGAATCATCAAGAACCGGACAGGGTCCCGCTGGATATGGGCGCTACAATTATGAGCGGGATAATGGCGCATGCGCTGAACCGGCTGTATAAATATCTCGGTTTTAAAGGAAAGAAGGTCAGGGTTTACGAGGTTTTTCAGATGCTTGGAGAAGTGGAGTGGGATATCATCGATTATTTTGGGATCGACCTGCTTCCTGTTGAACTGCCGGTTCAGTTTTTCGGCCTGCGCAGGGAAAATTATAAACCCTGGCAACTTTGGGACGGTACAGAAGTTCTCGTCCCCGGGCAGTTCGATGTTGAGATCGATGCCGAAGGCAATTGGCTTATCCATAACGAAGGTGATATCAACCAACCGGTGAAAGGGAAAATGCCTAAGAACGGGTACTATTTTGATATGGCTTCTGTTACCGATATGCATCCGAATTATACCCCCCCCTCCCTGGATGAAATTAAAAAAGAAAATCACCTTACGACAGTTGAACTTGAATTCCTTCAAGGAAGGGCGGAAGATTTGCGCAAGAATACGGATAAAGCCCTCGTTCTCGGGGTGTGGGGGAGAGTGGGGCTGCCCTGGGTGGGGAGTATACCGGACTTTCTCTGCCTCATGCTTCAAGACAAGGCATATGTGCGGGATGTTTTTCAAATAAGAACGGAAACTGCGATAAAAAACATGGAAAAACTGAAAAAATATCTTGGGAGCAATATCGATATTCTTGGACTTGATGGCACCGATTACGGCTCTCAAAACGGTGAATTGTTTAATCCAGAACTTTTCGGTGAACTCTTCGTGACTTTTTTAAAACAGCAAAACGAATGGATTCATAAGAATACGGGATGGAAAACCTGGCTTCATACCTGCGGTTCCGTTACCAAAGTTATCCCGATGCTCATCGAAACCGGGCTTGATATATTGAACCCTGTGCAAACATCGGCCTCAGGCATGGAGCCTGCATGGCTTAAAAAGGAATTCGGCGGCAAACTCACTTTCTGGGGAGGCGGCGTTGATACCCAGAAGACACTGCCTTTCGGATCGGTAGATGATGTTCGGAAAGAAGTTAGTGAGAGGATAAAAATATTTGCTCCAGGAGGAGGTTTCATTTTTAATTCCATCCATAATATCCAGCAGGGGGCACCCCCGGAGAATATTGCAACCGCCTACACTACCGCACGGGAAATCGGTGTGTATCCTATTGCAGTAAATTGATTCCGTCCATCGCCTTATCTATAGGCGTTAGCCTATAGATAAGGCGATACTACCCTATATGCCTGCCCGAGCTTCTCGCCCTCGAAGGGGGCGACAATCGGCCGAAGGCCGTACCATACGG
>JBFMGN010000879.1:0-1987 GCA_040752435.1 Spirochaetota bacterium | reverse complement strand
GGCTGTGTGGCCCGGCTGCATTCAGACAAGGGAGTGGAGGACCTGGTTCGGGCTGCTGCTGCCCTGGAGCTGAGTCGTATCAATTTCCGGATCATCCTGGCTGGGGATGGGCCAGAGCGAAGCCGCCTTGAGCAACTGGCTGAAAGGCTTGGGGTCAGGTCCCGGCTTCTCTTTCTCGGGTTTCGGAATGACATAGATTCTCTGCTCCAGACCTTTGACCTTTTTGTCCTTCCCTCCAGGGAGGAAGGGCTTCCGATGTCAGTGCTGGAGGCCATGTCTTTCGGAATTCCGGTGGTGGCCACACGGGTAGGAGGAGTGCCGGAAATCGTGCTTCATAACCAGACCGGCATCCTGGTGCCAGACCACTCTCCCCGGGAGCTGGCCAGGGCGATATCAACCCTGATCCAAAACCCTGTCCTTGCCAGAAAGCTCGGCGAAGCAGGGAGGCTTCGGGTGCAGAATCACTTTTCCTTTCGGAAGACCGTTGAGCAGATCGAGAGACTGTATGAAGGGTGAAGGCTATTTTCCCCTTGTAATTCCGGTGCCTATTTTGTAATATGGTAAACAAGATTGAGGAATATAAAGCCTGCGAGGTGAGAGCAGGAAAGCTTGCATAGAAGGTCAGAAATGAGTATTCAGGAAGTATATCCAGGTAATTGTTTAGAGATTTTGGAGAAATTTTCGGATGAAAGTGTAGACCTCGTCTATTTAGACCCACCATTTTTTACCCAGAAAATACAAAAACTGGGCACGAGAGATAGAACAAAGGAGTTCCAATTTTCTGACACCTGGGAATCTATCGATGCCTACGAAGAGTTTATCCATAAATGCCTGCAAGGATTGCACCGGGTACTTCGTCCTTCCGGTTCAATTTTTTTCCATTGTGACCGGAATGCCTCATATATTGCGCGGTTCTTATTAGATAAAATTTTCGGCCCCCAGATGTTTCGGGCAGAGATTATCTGGTATTACCGCAGATGGTCGAATTCTCAAAAAAATTTATTGCCCTGCCATCAGAATATTTTATTTTATTCGAAAACAGAGAATTACAAGTTCAACGAGATACTCCAGGATTACTCCTCTGCCACCAATGTTGACCAGATTCTTCAACGAGGAGCCGGGATAGCTTTGGAAAAGCGGTTTATGCCAGAGATGCACAAGGGAAAACCATACCAAATGGTTTTAAGAAAGGTGTTCCTCTGGGCGATGTGTGGGATATCCCATTTTTAAATCCAAAAGCAGCGGAAAGAACCGGATACCCAACCCAAAAACCCGTCCTTCTGCTCGAAAGAATCATTGAACTGGTAACAGACCGAGGAGATCTCATACTCGATCCTTTCTGCGGCAGTGGAACCACCCTCGTGGCAGCTCAATTGCTTGAACGTAATTCAATAGGGATAGATATCTCCTCCGATGCAATTCAAATTACCAGGGATCGCCTGAACAATCCAATAAAAACAAATTCATATCTTCTTCAGGCTGGCAGGGATGCATATGAGAATGTGAGCGAGTATGCCCTTGCTCACCTTTACGGACTGGATATTACTCCTGTCCACAGGAACAAGGGGATAGATGCCCTCCTCAAGATTGAATATAGAGGAGGACCGGTTCCGGTCAGAGTACAACGGCGGAATGAATCACTGGTAGAAGCTGCCTGCTCACTGTATGAAGCTTCAAAAACCAAACATGCTTCTGCGATGATCCTTATTGCCACGCAGGAAGATTTTAAACTCTACTTTGAGTTCTCGATTCCTCCTGAAGTAATTGTTATTGGTTCAGCAGCCAAGACAATCAATAAACTTATCAAGCAATTGAAAAAAGATGTTTCACTGGACCATCTCACAGCCCTCTCAGGATGATAGACTGGGCAAAAAGACTCCACCGCACATGCTCTTACATATCAACCTTCCTCTCGAAGGCTTCTTCCCGTGCCTGATAGATATCGTCGAGAAACCTGTCAAAATCTTCCGTATTCATATCCGCCAAA
>JBFMGN010000878.1:0-1993 GCA_040752435.1 Spirochaetota bacterium | reverse complement strand
ACAAAAAGATACCTGTAGCCGTCGTTTTTGAAAAAGAGCAAAGAAAAGCCCCAAAATTGAACCGCCAGCCATGGGAACCACAGTTTCACAATATCTCTATCGCCGTTTTTGCCAGAATTTTGCACAACAATAACAAAACTCCATATTAAAAAAACAACCGCAAATATTCCGAATGCTGGATGCATAAAAGTGAAATAATTTTTAATAAGAGAAACAATGTTGTCGGGAAAAGCGCCCCAATATCCTCCATGCCCCCTTCCTGTTAACGCAGAGGTCATGCCAGATAAATAACTTTGTAGTTCCTGCCACCCTGTGAGATATTCTTCAAGAAAATAGTTGTAATAAGTATAAAGAACCAGCGCGATCCCCGGCAGCACCCATGCCGGGCGAATGGTATGCCTGAAAACAAACCATATACATATCCCAGCCGGAATCAGGAAAAAACCCATAATATGACTATGGAGAGCGAGCGCAAGAAAGAAAAAACTCAAAAGAAAAGCGGGGATGTTCCGTTTCTCCAGCCCCTTCAAAAAGTAAACCAGCCATGCAGTTTCTGCAAACGGAAGTATAGTGTGCTGCCTGATGTTGCCAACATGAAACATGTGTGTAAATGATGTCGCGATAATCGCTGCGGCAGCAAGCCCTGTGAAAAAACCCTCTCGTTTAAGAAAATAATTAAATATCATCAATATCGTTACCAAATTCACGACAAGTGAAAAAATCATAAGACACATCGGTGATGCCCATATTTTTAATAAAATGTAATATATGTGATAAACAAGAGGACCAAGGCAGCCAAGACCCAATGTTACGGTGCCATACGGGGATAACCGGCTGGTGATCACCTGGCCAAACGACACCAGATACACTAAATTCGGTTCGTATCCGAACTCCTGCGCAAATAATACTATAAACCTGATGCCAACGCTCATAAGTATAAATGTAAGAAAACCAATCTTCAGGATTCTTTCTTTTTGCTGTTGAGTGGAGGCGGGTATAGACAATATATATCAACCTATCCAACTTCTTGTTTCTATCGGTATTGACATTTTAAGCAGTAGGGGCGGGGTTCAAACCCGCCCCTGCTAAAACACAAAATCACCGCCGGATTATTCATAATTTAAAATATTAGGCGTTATAATGGGTAAGATGTGAGAAATAAGATGTGAGATGATTTTTTTCGTCTCACATCTCACATCTACCATCTCACCGTTCATCGTCAAAGTGAATCCTTTTATAGTGAGTATCACTGCTGTCCAATCAAAAAATCCAGATATGTAGCCGTAAAACGGCTGTGCACTTTGCACTTTTTGCAGAGTCAAAATTACACAAAAATTCATGCCTTTTTTATGCTTTTGTGTTTTTGTGGCATTTATAATTCGTTAGAAACTCATATAAAATATAGAATTAGTTTAACTTTTTACATATTAATAAGTCAAATAATATGGATGAAGACTTAGCATTTATAGAGGCTTATGAGCGTGGCGACCGCGATGCGCTGGAGAGCCTGGTGCGGAAATACCGACAGGAAATCTATTATCTGTGCCTTCGTATGGTGCGTCAGGAAGAAGATGCGGAGGAGATGGCGCAGCAGACTTTTTTTAATGCTTTTCGGGGCATAGATAAGTTCCGAAGAAAGTCAAAATTCAGGACCTGGCTGTATCAGATCGCAATCAACCTTTGCAGGACGCATGCTGGCAGCCGAAAGACAACAGAAGAATTGCCCGATGATTTTGGAACGCGTGAGATGGAAGCGGCATCACCTGAGGCGGACATTATGCGGATGGAATCTGTGAGTGAAGTGCAGGAGGAACTTCGGAAATTGTCATCAAAGCAGAGAGAAGCGGTAATACTGCGGGTGTATCACGAAGTTGATTATAATGAGATAGGCAGAATCATCGGATGTTCGGCGCGCACGGCGAAAGTGCATTTTCATTACGGAATAGAGAACTTGAGGAAAAGACTGCGGAAAAGACAATAATTTTTTTGCCCA
>JBFMGN010000877.1:0-1999 GCA_040752435.1 Spirochaetota bacterium | reverse complement strand
GTTCCCTCATTTAGGGCAAGGCAGCGGGGGTCGCCCGGTGCGGAAAAGCCGCACGCCGGTAAATATAGGGAATTGACCCTATCGCGACAACGGGGAGGGAGAGGAAACCCCTCTCCCTTACCCACTGGTTCGTAGTGCATAAAAACTCTTGACTAATCAAGCCAAAAGGTGTATCTTTTTTGTAGATACAGAAAGGAGAGCCTGATGCTTACGAAAGTTCAAAAATGGGGCAACAGCCTTGCTTTACGAATCCCAAAGGCATTTGCCCGCGATGCACAGTTGGAAAATGATTCGCTGGTTGAAATCAGCCTGGTCGAAGGTCAGATTATTGTTACGCCTGTCGAAGCACCCACCTGGACACTCGAAGAATTACTCGCAGGCATTACCAAAAAGAATCTTCACCACGAAGTGGATACTGGTCCTGCGGTAGGAAACGAAGTGTGGTGATCCTATGGCCTATGTTCCTGATAGCGGTGATATTGTCTGGATTACGTTCAATCCCCAAGCAGGTCATGAGCAGGCGGGACGACGACCTGCTTTAGTTTTGTCGCCCGCCGCATATAACGGCAAGGTTGGATTAGCCATCCTCTGTCCGATTACGAGTCAAGTCAAAGGGTATCCTTTTGAAGTTTTGATTCCGGAAGGCTTGGAAATCAAGGGAGCCATCTTATCTGATCAGGTGAAAAGTCTCGATTGGAGAGCAAGAAAAGCGGAATTTGGCTGTAAGTTGCCAGTCACCACATACAATGAAGTTGTGCAAAAGCTCAGCACTTTGATTCGCCAACAACTTCAAAATATGTAGTCGTGCAAAGGCAAAAAACGCCCAACACAGCGTGCACACACAGATGAAAGGGGAAGTCAAGGGTGCCATGAAAAATAAATCACCTATTACTCGTTCTGGACTGAGTAATTCCTTCCATGTCATAGGAAATGGATGAATTACACACACCACTTTGCACATCCATGATATACCACTCAATGTCCTCGATGTAATAAATGATTAAGACCTGCGATGATCTTCCGCACAATATGAATGATGAGCCACCAAATCAATAAAAACTCTATAAATAGAGCAAACACATAACTGCTTACTGACGCATCGTGTACGCCACCAGCGAGAAGCAAAGAAAATGCAATGGCGGGGAAGGTGAGAATGAACATTATTCGGTTGATCGAATCACTAGCATGCGTTTGTAACCAAATGCTATTAATGAGGGCAATCGTCGCGAGACTGGTAACAAATGCAACAACTACCTCTAGCCATATGTGTATTCTTTCATTCATGTTATATAACAACTGCCTACTTCATGTGGGATTGAGAGACTAAATTCAACTCAAACAGCTGTAATTGGACTCTGGATTGACTTTTCACAATTATCTGCCCAACGGCTTGCGTTAGTGGCGGCTGGATGGGACACGCGCCATGCTCGAAAACGCGAAAATCTCAAAGCCAGAAAAATGCTTGAAAAACGCGCACAACCCCAGCCGTCCACTGCACCACCGGAGGACGAGAACGTCCTCTTTCCCGAAAGAAACCGGGGCGCAAAGGGAGTATACTGCCAATGGCAGACATATAAGCCGTACAAAGCACTGGAGACGCGCTCTGTCGCAGTCCCGAGCTGCACCTTGGTTTCCGGTCTGGATGATCCATCCACTGGTGGCGGGTGCCTTAGCGCCATGACCCCGATTAGAAAGCTATTTCCCTTAAGTGACCGGGTCTGCCCTCGACAAATGACGAAAGCAGGCTGGCGTCGTTTTCAAAAATGGTCGCGACGCCTTTTGGGGGTTAACTGACTAGACGATTTTTCCTTGTCAATAACCTATCTCGGTTTCTTAGAACGCTGTGTTGGGCGTTTTTCATATAGTGTATTTCTTACTAGGGTCTTATGCTAGTTGACAAAAAGTCCTCGAGCGTGATATTGGAGTTTCTGTTGAAAGAAACCAAACACGCAGGAGGACGCCCCAATGATAAACGACTTCAACGATTTTTGTACTTGGA
>JBFMGN010000876.1:0-2003 GCA_040752435.1 Spirochaetota bacterium | reverse complement strand
CGAGAATTATTTTAATCACAAACCAAATGATGAAAGCGAGGCCGAAGGTAAAAATCCCGACGGTAACAACTCCGAGGGCTTGTACAACAAGTTGCTGAAAGCCCCCTCCCAGAAAAAGACCGTTGGCAAGGGAGGATGAATCTGTCCCGATGGCCGCTGCCACGGTTTTATCTGCAAAAAGCCCCAGGGCCAGGGTTCCAAACACACCGTTAACCAGATGAACAGAGAGCGCCCCCACCGGATCATCGATCTTTACTCGATCAAAGAAGAATACCGCGAGTACTACGATAATGCCGGCAGTCGCACCTATTACCAAAGCTGAAGGAATGCTCACGAAGGCGCAGGAAGCGGTTATCGCCACAAGACCGGCCAGGCAGCCGTTCAGGAGCATTGATAAGTCGGGTTTACCCAGGAGGAGCCAGGCAGTGAGTGTCGCGGTGAGAGTTGCCGCAGCCGCAGCCCCATTCGTGGTTACTGCGATATGGGCTATCGCGGGCGGGTTCAATGCCATTGTTGATCCGGGGTTGAATCCGAACCAGCCGAACCAGAGGACGAATACGCCTAATGTCGCGAGGCTCATGTTATGGCCGTAAATTGGTTTGGGATTACCGTCTGGTTTGTATTTTCCGATTCGTGACCCAAGTAAAATAATTCCAGCCAAAGCACACCAGCCTCCAACCGAATGGACAACCGTAGACCCGGCGAAGTCGAACATGCCCATGGAACCGAGCCAACCGCTGCCCCAGATCCAGTGCCCGACAACCGGATAGATGAAAGCGCAGATGACAAAAGAGAATACAATGAATGAAACGAATTTAATGCGTTCCGCAACCGCTCCGGATATGATTGTTGCGGCCGTTCCGCAGAAGACAAGCTGGAAAAAGAACTTTGCAAGAAGGGGCACACCGGTCCAGCTTAAAGAGCTGTAGTCTCCCATATATGCATCGCCTATTGCTGGGCTTGTATCTGTACCGGAAAGGAAAAATACTCCTTTCAAGCCCATGAAACTGTTGCCGGTTCCAAACATGATACCAAAACCAATGGCGTAATAGGCAATGGTCGATATGCTGAACACAAGGAAGTTCTTTGCTAGAATATTAACTGTATTTTTTGCCCTGCATAAACCCGATTCGAGCATGGCGAATCCGAGGTTCATGAAAAAGACAAGAAAAGCCGTTACCAATACCCAGATGGTATCGAGAGCAACTTTCATGGTATTTGGGTCCATAGCTTTCTACCTCCAGTAAGATTTTTTGACTCTTCTAAACCTAGCAAGAAGCATACCATGTTTTTTTTACTAAAAAGCAGGGTTATATGACGATGAGTGTTATTTGTGTTTTAGGTTTAGGATTGAAAAAGATATTTTATCATTAATTGCTTATATGATAGATAGTTATGCACTGCTCATTATGCCGTAAGTGTTTAGTGTGGAAAAGTGGAGAGATTTTTCGTAATCGACGGACATTATCCTATGATTCAGTTAGCCATTCAGCTACAAGCTACTTTTATGTAGTGATTTTATTGTAGAGCTACAAAAATGTTGTTTGATAGATAGTCCCAGCAATTCTCAATTTGGCACGGCATGCAATAACAAATAAGGCGGAAATTCACGTACCTCACTCTAGCGGTGGAAACCGATGCCATTCGGTACGTGATTTCCGCCTTTTCTCCTTGGTTTAATGTGCCCAAATTTGTATTGCTAACTGGAACGTAAGCAAAAAATCAAAGATATTTAAGAGCCGTTTTTTTCAGCGTGCCAAATTGAGAATTGCTGGGTTTGTTCGGAAGTAATAGTAAAGGAATTAATTGTCTGATATAATACTGTTTCATCATATTTTTAAAAGGAGCTTATAATGTCACCACGAAATTCCGGTATAACTGGATGCGTGACATTCTTTTTCACCTTTATTGCGGTTGTGTTGATAATTGGTGCACTGCTGATTTTTGTTGCTCCCAGGATCGTTGTAAACATCATGATGATGGATGGAAGTCCGGTTCCGAAG
>JBFMGN010000875.1:0-2005 GCA_040752435.1 Spirochaetota bacterium | reverse complement strand
CCGTAATAAGTTATCTATTCATTCTTCCGGCATTGGCAATGGTTTTTGTACTGCTGCTGATACCTATGCTGCAGAATATTTACTACAGTTTTTTCCAGTGGGACGGTATCAGTCCACCCATCTTCAACGGGCTAAAAAACTATCTGGCTTTTTTCTCCGATTCAAATTTCATCACTTCTTTTATAAACACCCTGATATGGGTGGCAGCCACCTTGATACTGCCGGTATTCGGTGGATTGCTTATCGCGGTCTTCATACGGGGAATAAGGCTTGAAAATTTTTTTAAATCGATCTTTTTCATCCCCCTGACAATTTCTTTCGTGTCGACCGGGGCAATATGGACCTATATGTTCAGCCGGGACCTCGGCGTATTGAATAACCTTTTCAGTTTTTTAACGGGCACGAAAATAAGAGTTTCCTGGCTGACATCCGTCCCCTTAAACACATATTCCATGATAATCGCCTGGACCTGGCAGCAGCTAGGCACTAATATGGTTATGTTTTTAATGGGGCTGGTCACTATTCCGCCTGATCCGGTTGAGGCTTCAATTATTGACGGCGCCAGTAAGTGGCAGACCTTTGTCCATGTCACCTTCCCAATGCTCAGGCCGATTACGACCGTCGTTATTACAATGGCGATGGTAAACTCTTTTAAAGCCTTCGACATTATCTATGTTATTACACGGGGCGGTCCGTACAACTCTTCAGAAACCCTGGCAGTTACAATGTTCAGGGAAACTTTCACCATGTTCAAACACGGATACGGTGCGGCGATTTCGGTCCTGCTCTCAATTATCATCATTATCATATCAGTGTTCTACATCAAAAGCATGATGAGAAAAGATCTTTTGCATTACTAGAGGAAAGGGACATGCAAGAAGTACTTAAGCGACTACGCAAGGTTCCGATTTACGGTGTAATGATAGGACTGGTACTGATTTGGATTCTTCCCGTGTGGACCAGTTTTCTGGTATCATTTAAGAGTGCCGAGGATTTTGTATCACAAAAGTTTTATGAGTTTCCGGCACGCGTCGCTTTCCATGAAAACTTGAAAAAAATAATAGATATTTACAAGATCCAGGAACATATTATAAGTTCTTTACTCTACTCCGCAGTAGGCGCGGGCATCGCCATTCTTTTCGCGTCCATGGCAGGGTACAGTATCGTCAGGCTTCGTCCGAAATTTAATTTTCTATTATTTTTCATTATCTACAGCGGTACAATCTTTCCCTTTCAGATGTACCTGATTCCCGTATATAAAATGTATAATACTATCGGCCTCTACGATACGCGGCAGGGTATGTTCCTTATCTATGCGGCTATCTGTATTCCTTTCAGCCTTTTCGTGTACCGGGGTTATTACACAACCATACCCAGGGAAATTGAAGAAGCGGCCAAGATCGACGGCTGCGGGCCGGTGCGCGCTTTTTTTCAGATCTTTATTCCGAATTCCATTGCTCCTACTGCGGTTGTGGCCCTTTTCCAGGCAACCTGGATCTGGAATGATCTTCTTTTTGGAATGATATTGACCCGCATACAGAAAATACGGCCGATAATGGTTGCTCTTGCAACCATGTCCGGATACGGAGGCGGTTCAATACCGTACATAATGACCGGGGTTATTATAGCCTCGATCCCGACCATAGCGCTGTTTATCTGGTTAAGGCAGTATTTTATCTCAGGCATGATACTTTCCAGCGCAGCCTGAACGGCCGAAAGTAGTATTAAAGGGCGCCTTTAAAAAACCATATATTTTTTGCGAAGCAAAAAATATAATTCCTTAACGCTTAAAGCGTTTGGCGCCCTGAATGGGAACCAACCTATAAATAAATAGAGGTTCCCTAAAAACTTTAGTATCAATGAGGAGTCAAAACATGACCGGCAGAGAAAGAGTAAGAGCGGCTATAAACCACAAACAGCCGGATCAGGTTCCGGTGGACTTCGGCGGACATAGATCAAGCGGTATAATGGCAATTGCATACGCCAGGCTTCGTAATTACCTCGG
>JBFMGN010000874.1:0-2005 GCA_040752435.1 Spirochaetota bacterium | reverse complement strand
TTTGAAATCCGGCAGACCGATTACATAATTATCTGTTTTCCCGGCCGAATTTACGATGGCACAATTTATATGGAAAGAGGAGGCTGTATTTTCACCGGATCCGAAAGAGGTCTGGACAAGAGTTACAGTATAACTGTTTCCCGTGTTGAAATCGCGGAATTGTAGAATTGGTTTTGGTTCAACACCGTTTAAGAGGATGTAAAGAATCCGTCCGGTTTTCAAGTGATTAATTCCGTATTTCTGGGTCAGAGGGAAAGTTTTTTCCAGAAGTATATAGAAAGCGCCTGTTCCCAACTGGCCGGGTTGTACAGGGACTTCAAACTGAGCGCTTTTTACACCGTTGGGTACAAACTGGTTGGTTTTGACATCAACAGTAAATATTTCGGTGTAGGGAAGGGAGCTTTCTTCAAATACTCCATACTGACCGAACATGAAGTATTTAGAATTATCTGAAAAACCAAGATTTACAAACGAAGCTATGTCCCCTGCAAACAGCAGACTGCCAACCAGTAGCAACAGGCAAATGAGAACTAATCGTTTTAACATTTCCGCTCCTCTTACCTATAAATATCGATCGTTTAAAAATTTTTCTTAAAGAATTTTGTTTAAGTTTAAAATGATTGGCTTTGACCTTTTTTCAAAAGTACTTTTAAATAGCATATATGACAATAGCATTCAGAGATTCCCTTCTTTTGGGCGGAATGATTTTTGTATTAATCCTGTTTCTCTGCTTCGCGCTTTTCTTTTCTCTGTTGCTCGTTAATTATCCGGATGTATTTCAGAAGGCCGGTTATTCTACCGGGAAAAAATTACCCATCCAGCTTCCTAACATCGCATATGCTTTTTTTATTCTTCTTTTTTCTCTTATTACCGGGTTTTTATTGAAAACAAATTTTAAAAAAACAAGTTCAGCGGAGATTTTCTTTTTTACGATATTTATTCTATCACTCTCTTTGGAATCATTCAGGGTAGGGCAGGTACTTCTTCAGCTTCAGAATAAATCAGCTTATTTCGGCATACTTCTTACCAGGATCGTCTATTTTGGTAAAATTTTCGGAGTATTATGCCTTTTTTCCTCTGGTTTATTTGCAGCCGGAATTAAATACCAGAAATTCGGAATAATTATCGGATTCGACCTCCTCTTGTCTCTATCCCTTGCCTCGACAATACCCGTTGATTTTTCTATTTTACATTCAAACTTTTTGTATAAAATCGGTAATGGCCGGGAACTTGTCTTTGCTTTTATCGTAATCGAGATATTTTCCGTTTTGAATTACTGCTGGGCGGCATTCACCAAAAATGACCCGGAATACTCGCTTATAGCTCTGGGGTTGTTTTTTGTGATCTTGGGAAGAGAATTGTTGTTCTTCATGCCTGGACCAGTATTGGTATGCACCGGTTTTATTTTTCTTATAGGGGGAACAATCCTGTTCAGCAATAGGACCCATTATGTTTATCTTTGGTCTTGAATGGTTAATTGTAAATAATTCTTTAAACAATAAGAAGTTTGTATGCCACGAAACCCGTACCGACGGGTATCAGCAGATTATCTAGATCTTTGGAAGGCATCATCTCGAGGACTGTTGCCGTAAATGCAAGGATGATGGATACAGTGACATTCCCTGTAATTCGGTAAAAGATAACCAGGACTGTAATGAAACAACCAAGGCTGCCCGCTATGGTTTTTCCCCCGGTTAACGGAATTATAGCGCTGTTAAGCAATTTACCGGCTAAACTCGAAATGCTGTCACCAAAGGCCAGGGCATAAATAGCCAGGGATGCAGCCGGTTCAGGGTAGAAAAGAAGGGCGAGCATAGCCCCTAAACCGAGGGTGATAGGACCAAGGACAAATTTACCGGCATCTCTTTCCCGGGATGCAATACAGGTTACATTGGAAATTAAGAAAACCTGGATTCCTTCAATCCTTAATTTTTCAGCGCAGGCATAAAAAATTATTCCCATCCCAAGCAACCCCATGGTTGTGCCGATGTTAATAGAAGCAAAA
>JBFMGN010000873.1:0-2008 GCA_040752435.1 Spirochaetota bacterium | reverse complement strand
AACTTCTACGGTATGGGCGGACAGACTGCCGGTGAAACCATGGGCTGCCGGATACTGGCCCGGGTAGGAGCCGGCGTGAATCCTGAAAATATGCATGCCGAACGGGTGGACGGCTATAACCCGCTGGCGGTTGCCGACGCCATTAAAAGAAAGAAGAAAATTCTCCTGGAAGGAAAAGGCCCTGTTCTCCTGGATACGATTACCTACAGGCTGTCGGGGCATTCCCCGTCGGATGCCATGTCTTACCGCACGAAGGAAGAGCTTGCCCTCTGGCAGGAATCCGATTGCACTAAAAGCTTCGCGGAATATCTGGAAAAAAATAAAGTATTATGTGCGGCTGAGATAGAAACCATGCGCCAGGATGTGGTCGGGCAGATTAAAAGGGTGACGCAGCTCGCCGTCAGCCTGGATATATCTCCTCGGGTGGAGGGAAGGTATATTGAAACCGTAATGTTTTCCAACACCAAACAGGAAAAAATGGAAGAAAGGCATCCCGAGGTTCTTATTCCCGCTGAGGAAAATCCCAGGGTTAAATCCATCAAAGGTAAAGCCCGGTACGGTTTGGATGAAAACGGAAAACCCCTGCCGAAAACCAAAATTTTCGTCCTGCGGGATGCTCTGTTTGAGGCGCTGCTCTATAGGTTTTATCAGGACCCGACCATGATCGCTTACGGTGAGGAGAACAGGGACTGGGGCGGGGCCTTTGCCGTCTACAGAGGTCTTACGGAAGCATTGCCCTACCACAGACTCTTCAATTCGCCCATCTCTGAAGGTGCCATCGTCGGTGCCGGTGTCGGGTACGCTATGTGCGGGGGGAGGGCGGTGGTCGAGCTTATGTACTGTGACTTCATGGGCAGGGCGGGGGACGAGCTTTTCAACCAGGTTTCCAAGTGGCAATCCATGTCGGCAGGCATACTTAAAATGCCCCTGGTTGTACGTGTATCGGTGGGGGCAAAATACGGCGCCCAGCACTCCCAGGACTGGGCGGCCCTGGTCGCCCATATTCCCGGACTTAAGGCGATGTTCCCGGCAACGCCTTATGATGCGAAGGGGATGCTCAATCTTGCCTTAAGGGGAACCGACCCTGTGGTGTTTTTTGAAAGCCAGACGATTTATGACATCGGGGAGTGGTTTGTAAAAGAAGGCGTTCCCGAAGGGTATTACGAGGTTCCCGAAGGGGAACCTGTACTAAGAAGAGTCGGCCAAGACATTACCATTTGTACAATCGGGGCAACCCTCTATAAAGCCCTCGAGGCGGCGGATGAATTAGAACGGAAATACGGACTGAAACTGGAAATAATGGATTTACGTTTCATCAATCCGCTTAATTACGAACCTCTCGTAGAATCCATCAGGAAAACCGGCAAAGTGCTGCTGGCCTCGGATGCCTGTGAGCGAGGATCATTCCTGCATACTGTTGCCTCGAACCTGACCCAACTGTCCTTCGATTACCTGGATGCTCCGCCCGCAGTTGTTGGTTCAAGGAACTGGATAACCCCGGCGGCGGAAATGGAATCGGACTTTTTCCCGCAGAAAGAGTGGATAATCGATACCATACACGAGCGGATATTTCCATTACCAGGTCATACTGTTACAACCATGCAGACAACAGGAGAGATCTTGCGGCGAAACAGGCTGGGGGTTTAGTACAGCGGTACTCAATTCCTGTTGCGCCTAACTTTAGAGTAATGGCGGATTGATTCAATTGTCTTCGGTTCCCGAGGATAACAACCATTTGTATACGGGAATTACTTCAACCGTTTTTCCGTTCAGAGTGAGTTCTTCTTCATCGTTTTCCGTAATGATATATCCTTTTTTTACATCTAATTCTTCTAACGCTTCCATCAAGGCTGAAAGTTCTCCCGTCCTGGTACTGTAATCGTCGATACTTATCGCAACCTGTATTAGCGTAAAATCATTTATGCCTTCACGCAGCAAGAAATCCACTTCTTTGCCGCTTTTAGTGATGTAGTAATAAATATTTTTTCCAGATTTTTAAGATGAACAA
>JBFMGN010000872.1:0-2008 GCA_040752435.1 Spirochaetota bacterium | reverse complement strand
GCCTACCACCTGGCTGAGTGCTTTGATTTCAAATGGTTTGGCGATAGCTCCACGAAAGCCATAGCACTGGTAATCCGATAGGATCGGATCGGTTGAATAGCCGCTTGAGACAATCGCTTTGACTTCAGGGTCTATTTCACGAAGCTCCTCAATAGTCTCTTTTCCTCCCATGCCTCCTGGCACAGTCAAATCCAGAATGACAGCGTCAAAGCCCTGGCCCGATTCTTTTGCTCTCTTATAGAGGCTGACAGCCTCACTCCCCTCTCCGGCTGATTCAACTTCGTATCCAAGATCGATCAGCATATCTTCAAGCATATGCCTCACCGATTGCCGATCATCCATGACAAGAATTTTCTCTCTACCAGGGTGAAGCTTTACCTCGACAACCTTTTTTACGGCAAAGATTTCTTTCTTAAAAGCGGGAAGATAAATATGAAATGTGGTTCCCTCGCCGGGCTGAGATTCCACCCTGATGTGGCCGTTATGTTTTTTGATAATAGAATAACTGATGGCTAAGCCCAGGCCGGTTCCATCCTGTTTGGTGGTAAAATATGGATCGAATATCTTCTGAAGATATTCTTTCGGTATCCCGACCCCCTGGTCTTGAATAGACACCCTCACATATCTGCCCCGCTTTAAGGGCAAATTATTATCACCATCTGTTTCCATGAGCATATTTTCAGCAGTTATCCTGACTGTCCCGCCGTGCGGCATAGCCTGTGAGGCATTAATAAGCATATTATTTATTACCTGGGTAATCTGCCCCTCATCAGCTTCTACCCGCCAGAGGTCTTCCGGCAGGGATAACTCACCTTTTACTTTCGAGCCGCTTAAAGAAAAGTTGACGGTAGTGGTCAACAACCCGGCAACGGAGACAATTTTCTTAACGGGTGCCCCGCCCTTGGCAAAAGTAAGGAGCTGCTGTGTCAAGCCTCTCGCCTGCCAGGAAGCTGCTTTTGCCAACTCTATTTCTTCGGCCATATCTCCTTCACCTAGGGGGGATGTCTCCAGAAGAGAGAGGTTTCCAATGATAGCGGCCAGCAGGTTATTAAAATCATGAGCAATTCCACCAGCCAGAATGCCGAGGGATTCCAGCTTCTGCATTTTTTGCGTTTCTTCTTCCAATTTTTTGTGTTCAGTCATATCCCGGAAAATTCCCAGGAGTATCTTTTCGCCTCTATATTCAATAACACTCCCGTTCACATCCACGGGAACCGTCCGGCCATCTTTCCTCAAGGCAAAGCTGTCACTGAGATATCCTGATCCTCTTGCACGTATATCATTAAAAACGCTGAAGGCCCTTTCAATCTCTCCTCTCGGATGAATCTGTGCTACATTCATCCGCAGCAGTTCTTCCTTCTCATAGCCCCAAAGTTCTTCAGCTTTCTTATTCGCATCCAGCAGGTTCCCTTGAGTATCAGCCAATAATATTGCATCGCTGGCGTTATCCACCAAGACATGGTATCTCTGTTCAGCCTTGAGCAGCGCATCTTCCATCCTTTTTCGCTCGGTGATATCACGGCCAATTGACATCAGGGCGGGCCTTCCCTGGTAGTTGATTATGGTACCGGAAACTTCGGCATCTATTATCCTGCCATCCTTGCTCTTAAGCTTAATTTCATAAACAGGAGGAAGTTGTTTTCCCGATATGGCTGATCGAACTATTTCTTCCGATTCAGGCGCTACAGTTTTCCAGATGGATTTGCCGACTAATTCCTCCAATGGATATCCCAGGACATCTGCCGTATGCTGATTGGCAAATTTGTACCACTCATCCTGGATTATGACTATTGCATCTTTTGCCTTCTCCACCACCAGGGAGTACTTTGCTTCCGATTCCCGAAGGGCTTCTTCAATCCGCTTGAGCTCGGTGATATCCCGGGCAATACCCAAAGCAGCAACTGCCTTCCCTTCAGGATTAAATATTGGCGCGGCATTGGTCAGGATATTGATGTAAGAGCCGCTTTTTGTTCTATATCGATATTCCGCGTTACTCTGGATACTGCCT
>JBFMGN010000871.1:0-2010 GCA_040752435.1 Spirochaetota bacterium | reverse complement strand
GGGTTATAACTATCGTGCTTACATGTGGTCCCAACAGAATAGAAGCAAAAACCCCGCCCATAAAATGGCAGGAAGACCCCCGCGTGACGTCAAAGTTGGCCAATTGCAGAGCAAAGATGAAGGCCCCTACGGAGCTGGCCAGGAAAACTTCCCTGGTGCTGATTCGCTTCCAGGTTTTCTTTATACTATAGGCCAGCACTCCGGTGCAGGCCACGTCCATGATCAGGCAAAGGCTGTTACTGTAAAATCCGTCCGGGGCATGCAATGCTTCCTATGACCTCCATCTTTGGAACATCATAATACGGTTCCTGGTATTCACCATACTGTTCACTCTGGTATTATTCACTATTGTACGGTTTTCTCTTGTAAGGATAGCATTAGAACTTCAATAAATAAAGCAGGATTTTAAAAAAAATGCAAACTCATTACTCATATCGGCATATGACGGCATGAAAATGTTTCATGAATGGAATAAATATTCCATGCTTGCAATGTAAGCCGCCTTATTTGTCCGGAGTCTCTCTTGAGGGTGTATCATTTTAAAATTAGCGCTAAAGTGCTGATATTTGCCTGATAGAGAGCATAACAATTCTTGCTTCGATTCAAACTTGAAACAAATCGCGGTAGTAGTTTTCAGGGAATTTAGGCCAGGATCAAGGCATGTTCTGCTATTTTAAAGGCATTTCCTGTATGGCATACTATGTGCATAAAGAAAGAATGCCTAATACACCAAAATTAGGCTACCTATTCAAACCGTGGCAGAAAAAAGAAGCCTTTCCGCTGACGCAAACAACTGGACATTGTAAAAGTTAAGAAGGGCCACCGTAGATAGGGAGGTGTGGGCCACCTCCCTATCTACCCACGGACAAAGGTAATGCTTTTCTCAAGGGGATGAAAAAGGGGGAAAATGGGGATGAATTTGGGTGAAGGGAGACAACCGTCTCATGAAGGTAAAGCTGTTCGCTCTGGGTCTGGTAATATTTACCAGTATCCTGCTTTGTTCCATGAGCGCATTGGATGCCCCGGAGTATGTACGGTGCGGGCATATTGGTATTTGTGAATTCCTGGAAGTCTGTGGGAATTTAGGCAATAATTTAGGCGATTCTTATATCCTCTACGCATCAACGATATCAACAGCTATGGATCAGCCTTTGAAGGATTTGATCCATAATCTTATTCACCGTAACCAGGCTGGCATCCAAAATACTACTCTATCGATGACAATATCGATGGCATTGATGTCTGTGAATCAGCCGTTGAAGGATTTGATTCATAGTCTGATCCATCGCAACGAGACTGGTATCCGGAGTTTTCCCTGGCCGGACATGGCGAAAGATGCCCATTTTATTATAAGATTTATTAACTCTGCTCAGAAAATATTCTTATTACTCCCTCCGAGAGTGGATGACATAGCGCTCATAAAACCTTCCAAGAGAAGAATTGCTCACCCCTCAGGGGTAAATAGCCTACCTTCAGAAACCCTTCGATTCATAACCACCTCCATTATCAGGTCTTGAGATTATTCAAAAATTATCAGCTTCTTATAATTATCTACCCAAGTAAAGCATATTTTGCATAGTCTCATGAAATCAACTAAAAGGGGCAAGGAAGCTATAAATACCCCTGCGTAATTGAGGGAAATCTATGAAAGCAAAAAGGTTAAAGAAGATTGGGCTTGGAAAGGCAGTAACTATCGGAATTATCCTGGCAATAGCAGTTATGGGCGGAGGCGGTAGGGCCAAAGCCCAAATCCCACCAGCCTCTAACGAATACCGTGATATGGTAGTTACCTCTGTTCCTCTGATCACACCTATGAAAAATGATCGGGGAGATGTTTTAGTGGATGATTTTGAATACTGGGATAGCCCCATGAATCATGGATGGACAACGAATGAGCCTTTATATCCGGTCTGGGGTAACGGCATCGGCTATGGAAACTTACAGACTCTGCTTGATTCCAGGATAGGGAGCCGGGTCATGGCCGTGACAATGCCCTATTCTGTATTTTTA
>JBFMGN010000870.1:0-2010 GCA_040752435.1 Spirochaetota bacterium | reverse complement strand
CAAGGGACCTTGCCGGGAACTGGAGCGATCCTGTGGAGGTGGCGGTATATCAGGACAGCGAGGCCCCCCGGATAAACCCTGCCGCCGGGGTGATAAGGCTCGTTGCTCCAGCCGAGCCCTGCGATCCTGCGCAGGGAGAGCCGAGGCGGGCTGGATACGCGAAGGGAGGAGCCGGGGCCGCGAGCAGGGACGGCATCGTGAGGGTGTCTGACCCTGAATTCCGTGGCATTTTTATACACTACACCAATTTTAACAACCGAGGATCAACCGCTTTCAAGATATTTTCTTGTCTTTTTGTCAATGTTACAACACGTGTGATCTTGAACCCCTTTTTCTCATCATGCATATAAACTTTGTACATAGAATCCAATTCCATCAGAGCCTCAACGGGTGATATCTCCAACTTATTTATCATCATCCGCAACAAGGATAGCAGAAGATATGAAAGATAACAAATAAAAACATGAGATGTTACCCGGTTATACAACCAATGGCGGACGGGACGAACTCGGATAACTCCCTTCAAGCTTTGAAACGCCTTCTCTATCAAATCCTTGTCGAAATACATCTTCACCATCTGATCTGCCGTCAATGACGCGGTCGTAAAGACAACAGAGTATCCATCGAACTCTTCTTCCTCTTTCAGTTTGTCGATTATCAACTGCCCCCGCGCATCAAAGTAATCTTCCATCCCTGGCTTCACCTTTTTGCCCCCTCGAAGAAGCTCTTGTGCATATGTCACCTCATCGTAGCGGGATTCCCTTAGATCGCGACGCTGTTGCTCGTTAAAACACAAGGCAATCCGACCGCGGATGCCTCCTACCGCGTAGGGTCTGGTGATTACATAGAAAACCGTTTTCTGTAAACGGACCCGGTTCTTGTAACTCAGGAACTTCTCTGCCATTATCGCCAATCGCAAAACCTTCTTCAGGGATACATCCAACGGCAACCCACAGACCACCTTCCATCGCAACGCATTGATTTCTTGCTGGTTTTTCTTCGAGCTGATGCCCCTGTCAAAGATTAAATACCCATCAGTAAAGTCAAACTCCCGCAGACTGGTCAACATGTCCTGCAACGTCCGCGAGTCTGGGATATTCCCATCGTAGACTTTGTGCATGACAGGAATTCCGTCCGTCTTGGTGATCCCCAAACCTATTTGGATCAAAGGCCGCCCCTTTACCCCTTCCTTGTCCTTGCCGTATTTACTCAGGGGGCATCTCTTCCCATAAAGATATGTGTTGGTGACATCATAGAGCAGTACTTTGTCACGGATGTTGTACTTTTCCCTTACTGCATGGAATATCTTCTTCTGTAGTCCATTCGAATCTTGCGATTCCAAAGAATCCAATGCTGCCAAAAGTCTTTCCTCTGTCAGCCCTTCCAAATTCAACAGGCTGTTGAGGTCGGTCCTTTCAAACCATCGGCTCATCTGGTTTATGCTTTTGTAATCTATGCAGTGAGCGTATACCAAGCTCATAATCTCGTCAGAGTACTTTCCCAGTATTGAAGGCAGTCGAATTTGTTGAGCAATGTGATTGAGAACAAGTAATGGGCCAAATATTTTTACTCGATCGACTTGTATTTGTGAAATTGAAGCTGAAAGAATTGTCTTGTCGTCTACTTTACGGCCTATGTATCTAATATGTCTCTGCACAACTCTTCCATTGATACGGACGTTTTCCACCTCTGCCAGGTAGATTTTACCATGGATGTTAATTTTTCTAATAAAGCTCATAGTGTATAATTTATACACTATCGAAAAGCGATGTCAAGTTCTTTTTTTTACCCCGTGGATTAGAAAAGCATCGGCAAATTGCGGAGTTGGATATGTCCTTAGGAAAAAATCACCCCTGTAGTGGATAATTTTCGTCTGAAATCAGGTCTTTCGCACCTCCTTTATCCGACCGGCCTCCGCCTGGCAAAGGGCAAACGCGTTCATGCAAAGCAGGGCGAGCATGGACCAGACATCCACCCGCTCAGTACCGCGCCTGCGAACGCAATCGAGCC
>JBFMGN010000087.1:0-8938 GCA_040752435.1 Spirochaetota bacterium | reverse complement strand
CAGCTTCTAAATAGCTCGCTCATAGCCAGATCCCTTGAACTTTCAACAACGGCAATAAATCATTACCTCGACATTCTCGAAGGCGCCCTGATGATTATCCGCCTGCCGCCATTTTTTATAAACATAAAAAAAAGGCTGGTAAAAAGACCGAAAATATATATCCGGGATACCGGCCTGCTTCACCGTCTGGCAGGCTTACGAAAAGAATCAGAGCTGGAAAACTGGCTGCACAGGGGCAGCTCTTTTGAAGGGCTGGTCGTTGAAGAGCTATGTTCGCTGGCACGGATACAGCTTACATCGCCGAAATTCTTTTTCTATCGAACCCATGCCGGAGCGGAAGTGGACCTCCTTATACAAGATGGGAAAACAGTTCTTCCCATCGAAGTCAAGCATGGTATTGAAGTTACCCACCATGACACTGCGGGATTACAGCAATGTATGGAAGATTTAGATATAAAAAAGGGTTGGATTGTTACCCGGGGTGACCGGGTCATTAATCTGGGAAAAGGAATTGCTGCCGTTCCCTGGGAATGGATAGTTGCGGGACGCATAACGCCGTGGGATGAAAGCATTAATCCGTATCGGAAAAGATAATCGAAGTATCCCGAAAATTGATAACGCTGATCGAATTGTTTTCAAAAGTTAAATCACCCGCGAAAATAATATAACCTTTATCGGCCAGTTCTGTTAATCGTTGAAAAAATTTAATCCCTTTGTAAAAAGTATCATGGAATGTCATTGCGGCTTTTATTTCTATCGGTATCAACTTATGGCGCTTTTTAAAAAGCAGATCGACTTCATTGCCATGGTTGTCACGAAAGAAAAACAGGTTATGATCCAGCCCCTTATTCAGCCGGGATTTTACCGCTTCAATAACTACCATGTTTTCGAACAAACTGCCGATAAGCGGATCCCGAGAGATTTGGTTTTCAGCCTCAATTCCGAGCAGGTATGACACCAGGCCGGGTTCCGTAAAATAAAACTTCGGAGATTTGATAAACCTTTTGCCGAAGTTCTCATAATACGGCGGAATCCTTAAAATAATGAAAGATGCTTCCAGAATGGAGAGCCATTCCTTCAGCGTGGTACTGCTGACACCTGCATCATTTGACAGGCTATTCAAATTCAAAACCTGACCTATTCTTCCTGCGAGAAGCCGCAGGAAAGTCTCGAATTTTAAGAGATCTTTTACTTTCGTCAGTTGCCTTACATCACGTTCTATATAAGTTTGAAAGTAATTTCGATATGCTTTAAGCGGATTCAGTTGGTTTTTGTATATTCGTGGTAAAAAACCATGAAAAAGATACTCATCCCTGGATTTAGAAAAACCTGATTGCGAGAGTTCTTTAATTGATAAAGGGAGGAGTGTTAAAAGCGCAGTTCGGCCTGCCAGTGTTTGAGAAACCGCCTGCCCGATTCCAAATTGATGGCTCCCGGTCAAAATGAATAATCCTTTCTCATTTTGTTCGTCGACTTTAACCTGGATGAAAGAAAGCAGTTCCGGTACCCTTTGAATCTCATCGATAATCAATGGGCATTTAAATCTATTAAAAAAAGCATTAGGATCTTTTTTTGCAAACGCGCGTATTTCAGGATGTTCCAGGTTACAGTAGTTGTAATTCGGAAATTGCATCTTGGCCAAAGTTGTTTTCCCCGACTGCCTTGGCCCGGTAATAGTTACAACAGGATACGAGGATGATAACTCCTGTAACTCCTTCTGTATATCCCGTGGAATCCACATACTTTTATTTTAAAATCGAATTGTACATTTTTCAAGTATAATTATTAAAATGTACATAAGGCCTGTGCACATGCTCGCAGACGGCGTGAAAACTTGTGAAGAAGATTTCACGCTTAAGTCCTTGTGAGATTAGTAGTTACCTTTCCATAAGTTTTCCAAAAATCGGTCCACCGACATTACAATGATACCATCTATTGTGCGGGAAGAATTATCAAGAGACACAACAATCCGGTTTTCAGGTACAACTTCCTCTGACAGGGCCGTTATTCCTTTCAAATGCTTTTCAGTGATCAATTCGCTCGCTTTTACTTCTATGGCGGTGTCATCTCCAATCAGAAAATCTACTTCATAGCCTGACTTTGATCTCCAGAAAGTGAGCTTTCTTCTATCCCTGGCATAGGATAAATACGCTCGTATTTCGGTAAAAATGAAATGTTCAAGAACCTTTCCAAACAAAGCTGTTTTTGGTCTGATATTTCTTATTCCTGCAAGAGTATTACATACCCCCACATCAAAAAAATAGAACTTTGATGTGCTAACCGGCTTTCTTTTTATTGTTTTTTTATACGGCGCAAGAAGATATCCTACAAGAGTATCCTCAAGGATTCTGAAATACTCTCTCACTGTGCGAGCCGGTACTCCGCAATCACTGGCGACAGCTTCAAAGTTCAACAACTCCGTGTTTACAAGAGAACAATTATATTCAGCATAATAAGTGCGGAAAAAATACAATCATATCTCGATATGAGTTCCCCCGATTGCACACAGAGATTTTTCTTACTTCAAGTTCCGTTTATCCCTGCCTGTCGCCAAGCACCCTTTCTATTTCCGCAAGTAAATTGTTTATCTCGACCGGTTTAACCACGTATCCGTCCATCCCCGCTTTGAGGCTTAAGTCCCGGTGTTCTTTCAGCGCATGGGCGGTCAGTGCGATGATGGGGACATGTGCGCCGGATTTTTTTTCCTGTTCCCTTATATGAGCAGTTGCCTCATAGCCGTTCATAACCGGCATTTCCACATCCATCAGAATCAGATCAAAACTCCCTTTTGACCACAGGTCAACGGCTTCGACCCCATTAACCGTTTTTACAACCTGAAAATTACGCTTACGCAAGATTGCTTCCATCAGTTTTCGGTTGATCTCGTTGTCATCTACTACGAGAACCTTTAACGGCGGTTTAATACCTGCTTCCGCCGTGGCCTCACTGATTCGCTGAGAAGATGCGAGTTCCGCCGCGGTCGGAAGAAGAAAAGAGAGAGAGAAAGAGAATACAGTTCCCTTTCCGATTTCGCTTTCCACCAGGATAGTGCCGCCCATCAATTGGACAAGCTTTTTTGTTATGGATAGTCCTAAGCCCGTGCCGCCGAAATGCCTCGATATAGAACTATCTGCCTGGGTAAAAGGGTTGAAGATGTGCTCCAGTCTGTTTTTGGGAATTCCTGTCCCGGTATCCGAGACGCGGAAGTTAAGGTTTACTTTGTTATGGTTTTTCTCCGTCTGGCTGCCAGGCTCGCCGGCCTCGGCCGTCACCTCTATTCCTCCCTCCTGGGTAAACTTTACGGCGTTGCTTAAGAGGTTTAAAAGAATCTGCCGAAAACGTAAAGGATCCCCTAACACGAAAGCGGGAACCCCCGGTGCAACTTTATGCGTAAGGGTAAGTCCCTTACTGTCGGCGGGAAATCGCAGAGAGTCAATACCGTTTCTTATTTCCCGGTGCAAATTAAAAGGGACCGATTCCAGTTCCAGTTTTCCCGACTCAATTTTGGAAAAGTCCAGAATATTATCTATCAAGCCCAGGAGATGCAGGGCGCTGTTGTAGATATCCCGCAAGTATTCGGCCTGCCGCGTATCAGTACCACCGAAGTGCTCTTCTTTTAAGACCTGAGAAAATCCGATGATGGTATTCAATGGGGTACGCAATTCGTGGGACATGTTTGCCAGAAACTCGGATTTTGCCTGGTTGGCAGCCCGGATCTTATCCATCAACTCTTTCTCCCTGGTAATGTCGCGAAAAACCTGGACTGCTCCCACCGGTTCCCCTTTTTCATCCAGTATTGGGGCGGCAGTTACAGTTACCGGAAACAGGCGGCCGTCCTTGCGGTGTACGAAGAGCGCGTCCGACTGTACCGGTTTCTTGCTGCGCCATACCTGCCGGCAGAGACACCAATCTGTGTCGCAGAGGACCTGCCCGTTTTCGGAGGTATGGCGGAGAAAGCTTGAACAGGGTTTTCCGATTACCTCCTCCGGACTGTATCCGAGCATAGCTTCCCCTCCGGAGTTCCAGGAGAGGACAACCCGGTTCATATCCAGGGTATATACGCCGTCCGCCATACTATGGAGAACGTTTTCCAGGTATTGTTTCTCCGTAAGCAGGTTGCGGCTCAATTCCCGGGCCTTCTCCTCAATATGGCCGTACAATTCTTTAAGCCGGAGAGCCATCCTATTGAAATCTGAGGTCAGGTCTGCAATTTCCACGCTTCCCGCTATATCAATCAACCGGTCGAATTGTCCTCCGGCGATACAGTTGGCCGCCTGCCTTAGAGCCAGGATGGGAGCGCTTATCCAGCGGGAGAGGTAATAACCGGTACCGGCTCCAAAAAGGAGAGAGAGCGCCAGAATACCAAAAGAAAACCAGATGGTTTGATATACCAAATTGCCGATTATATATGAAGGAATTACCAAAGCCATGACCAGAAAAAAATTATTTTTTTTATTGAGGAAAATAGGCCGGTAGTAGATTTTCCATCTTCCCGCAGAAACATGCCCTGCCACACCTGAGAGGATCTTATCTGAGGCGCCGGGGAAATCGGATACCACTGAGAAGCCGGTGTCCAGATGCTCAGGCGAGCCCCACTCCTTCCCGTGTTCCAGGCCGTGGATCAGGTAATACCCTTTGTAGTCAGCCAGAAAGGCAAAGCTCTCATCCGACTTAAGGGATTCCGGCATATGCTCGAAAAGGGCGTGTCCCAGCAAACTCATGACAAGGATTCCTTTTAATGCACCCTTACTGTTATAAAGCGGCGTTCCGAGTTCGATTACGGGCAGGGCTTGGGTCTTGACTTCCTCCCCTTCTCTATTAAGCCGCAGAGGAGAAACATACACCTCCCCTTTTGCGAGTCCGGCCGTCGCCCGAAAGTAGGAACGGAGGGCCCGGTTCTTAAGCTGCGCCGGAGCACCGGAGGTACCGGTCTTAAGGTCCCAGTCGAGCCGGACCACCTCGTTGCCCGTTTCATCCAGGCAGGAAATCTGCAGATAGCGGCGGGTGGTTATTTCCAAATCCGCAAAGAACCTGGACAGCCGCTTACACCAATCCTCATAACTCGTTTTTTCTTCCCAATCGAAGCCTCCATTTTCCAGGGCACGGAAAATGCCCTGTATGGGAGGAATGTCCGCCAGTATCCGGAGGTCCTGTTTTACCTCATTGAGTTCTATTTCAATTTCCCGGGCTCTACCGTCCACCATGGTCGTATACTTGCCGTCAACCTGTTCCTTCAAGCTGAAGAGTTGCTGATAAAAAGTGTAGCTGCCTATCATCCCTGCACTTAAGAGGGTAGTTATCACAAACCCGGTAATAAGCTGGTTGGACATCCGGTTAAACCATCCGCGGCCGGGGACCGGGTGCATCCCCTGTGGAACGATAATCGCCCACATGAAACCGCCATAGGCGGCAATCTTTAAAAGATGCCCCAGCAGATTAAAAGTATCGGTCGTGCTTTTATAAAACGTAAAGGTAAGGCTGCTGAATGAACTGATTACAAGGGCATTGATCAGCCAGAGCAGGAACCGGTTGCCGGAGCTTTTAAACTCATGCCAGAAACGCAAACCGGCAGCCAGATTCAACCCTATCACTGTATATTCCAGCGCGATTTTCGTTTTAGTTAATCCGGCAGTATCAAACATGGCAGGCAGGTGATCCGGGTAAAAGGTAACAACGAAGATGACGGCCGCAGCCAGAATAAGGCTTAAGGCCAGGAAAAGAATCTTTGCCTGCGTGCATCGCACTTCCCGGCCGCGGAGAAAGGAACTTACCAGCCAGCCTGAGCTTATCCCAAGGCGGGCGATTATCCAAAAGAGGGTGGCCTTTTGAGCAGAACTGGGCGTTATGAAATCGGGCATACCCTGATACGCTAAAGTATGAAAGATGTCTATCAATCCGGCAGCCAGGAAGACACTTCCCAGGAAGAGAGCGCGCACCTCAGCCGGTTCTGGCCGAATCAGGTATCCATTAAGGAAAATGAGGATTGAAACCATAATTGTCAAAACCTCAACGGCGACATGGAAGGGGAGGTAGTAACTGGTTTGAAAAATATCATGGAAGATAGGGAGGTACCTTATAAGGAGTAATACAGCCAGGCAGACAAAAAACACTATAGGAACAGAGATCCATGGGGATTCTATTGATTTCTTCTGAAACGCTTTCATAGCAAAAAAGGCTCCTGAACAGCCTGGGCAAGTTCCCAATCTGCTTCAATATATTATCTTATGCTTCTATTGGGAGTGTTCTTGCATGGCTACTATTCTTGCATCGACAGCACATTATAAATGGATTGAAGCAACTCTCTTTTTCGGATGGGCTTTATCAGGAAATCACTGCTTCCTATTCTTCGGGCGTTTTCGATTATCTGGTCATCCACAAAACCGGTCAACATAATTACGGGAACTTCAGGATGCGATGATTTTATTCTTTTTAAAACTTCCAGTCCTGAAATCGGCTTCATCATTATATCGCTTAACACCAGGTTATACCTTTTCCTTTCGATCTTATTAAGCCCTTCGATCGGATCATTCACCAGTTCGAGATTAAGACTTTCACCTTTCAACTGCCTTTGAATACTCTTAAGGATTACATCATCATCATCGATAACGAGGATCTCCTTGATTATTTTATCTGTACCACTGGTCATGTTATACTCTCCAGTTTGAAGTTTAGAGAGAAGGTTGCGCCTTTCTCTTGGCGGCTTTCAACCGTTATTTTCCCATTGTTCTTGGTTACTATCTTCTTCACTATGTGAAGCCCCTGGCCTGTGCCCTCTCCCTTTTTCGTTGTGTAAAAAAGGTCGAATATGTAAGGCATATCTTTTTCCTCAATGCCCTTGCCCGTGTCGGATACGGAAATGAGGATTTCATTATTGCTTGCAGACGAAGTTATCGTAAGTGTCCCTCGGCCGTCCATGGCCTGGATAGCGTTATTAAACAGGTTGATGAAAACCTGCTGCATTTCCCCCTTAATTGCTTTTATGACGGGAATCTCTGATAAAAGCTTGACAACCTTTACTTCCAAAAAATTCGAGCTGTATTCGACCAGTCTTAACGACTCATCGATCACAGTGTTTAAATCCACCTCGTCGAGTTCCGTTCTTCGCAAAGTCTTCGAATATTTGGAGAGATCCTTTATAATATTAGAAATATTGATTACGTGTTCCACGATCTCTTCGGCGAATTGCTTAAACTCTGGGCCCACATTTTCATTATCGGCGATTTCTTCCGCATTGGCAAGAACGGCATACAGAGGATTATTAATCTCATGCGCAATGCCGGTGGCCACCCTTCCCAGGGCCAGGAGCTCCTCATTAAATAAAAGTTTTTGTTGAAATGAGCGTGCCTCGGTTACATCGGAAAGAATAATACCGGCCAGTTTTTCACCGCCCGTGTACTGGGGAATGGAGAACAGGCTGTACTCGAAGGCCGATGAAGCCATGGATGTTTCAAAAACCTCCGGTTTCTTCCTTTCGTCCAGCAGTTGCAAGGCTTTCACTACATTATGCCGGGCCGTATTATCAAAAGGCAAAATTGTAAAAAGACTCTTTCCGGTTACGCTATCTTGTGTATAGCCGCCTTCGAGGCCGGGAAAAGTGTCGATAAAAAAGTTATTTACATATCTGACTGAAAAACTTGAGGTATCAAAGATCAACACGTGGGCGGGTATACTGGAGAGGATATTGAATATCACAATTCTGGAAGAAAGTTTCATAAATCCCACTTTCAGTTGGGTGGAAATGTTTTCAAAGAGTGAATCTGTAAATTCCCTGGAATAGGTTTGGGAGGAAGTTCTAAGAAAACAGAAGAAGCCGGAATAGGTATCGGACAACGAGACAGGCACGATATAAAGCGAAGCCGTTTTTTCCGCCCGGCCTATCCACTCAAAAAGCGATGGAGTAAGGATCGGCTTGACAGCCTCCACCGGAAGGGAATAGCCTTTCTGAATTAGCTGTTTATACCTGTATTCTTCGATCATACTAAGCGTCCCGAAGAGAGAGGAGTACACTTTTCGTTCGGAATTAAACTGAAAGAAATCGATCTTTTCCAGCTTTAACCTTTCCATCAATATATGCGCGACATCAAACAGAAGCGAATCGAAACTTGAGGCATCGACAATTTTTTCGTTTATTGCATTCACGATCGACAGGTACGTATTCCGCTCTTCAAGCCTGATTTTCGTATAGAGAAGCTCGTTGTATTCATCCTCTATCTTTTCCAATGTTTCCTTAAGATACCGGTTGTGTTTTGTATTTGTCTCCTCCTGCAATTTGAAGCTTTTCCAGAATTGATAACTCTGAATAAGGAAGTGGACGCCGCCGTAAGCGAGGATGGTTATGATAATATCTTTGATCCCGAAAAAATTTCTAAAGACCACCGTCTCAAGGATAAGCAGGGCAATCAGAGTCGGCAGGCCGAGCAGGAATTGCCATTTCTTTCTGTTTTGCCAGGAAACCGCATATATGCAGCTCTCCGAACCATTTACAGCGCATTGAAGCTCTGTAACCTTCGCCGGCGGCAGCCCCATTCCGCCGGGGATACTGGACAGGAGCCCCTGGACGACATCGCAGTTGTACCTGGTCTGCTTATACCCGTTTTTCAGCGTCAGTTTAAGTTTCATCGAATTGGCTGAACTGGAAACAACCTCAAAGGTGCCTATCTTTGTCCAGCGCGTGTAAAAATCCGATTTGAAAATGATTCTATAAGGCCACCTTGGAGAGCCGGACCAGAGAGTGGTATAGGTTGCATACAGCAGATACTCGTAAGCTTCCTGGGGTTTCATGCTGAAAGGCGCTTTACCCGGTGCCCTTTCATCACCGGTAACTTCTACCAGCTTTACAAGCAGGCGGTTGTAGTAGTCGTAGGAAACCCAGTTTTTTGTATTGCGCAAAAAAGACAGGTTAAGCCCTAAAGGCTCAACGATCTGGGCCATCTGCCCT
>JBFMGN010000869.1:0-2011 GCA_040752435.1 Spirochaetota bacterium | reverse complement strand
TCCAGCGGCTATCTTAGGTCCGGTAACTCCATCAGCCGACAGTACGGCGCCTGTATAATCAAGGTCCAATTGGGCGGCGTATTCCCATTCCTCTTCTTTCGGGAGACGGACTTCATACTGCCCCATTTCGGGGGGCAAACTTAAGTTAAGCCATTCGCAGTAGGCCTTCGCCGCGTAGTATGAAACAAAAGCGACGGGCATTGCGCCTTTGACTTTAGGATCCCAGTCCGCGAGGTAGTCTTCTGAAACAAGCCCCTTTTCAAGCAAAACTTTGCGATTTTCAGGTTTCCATTCAGGCACGGAATCAAGAAAACGTAAGAATTGTTCCTGGGTGACTTCCATATTCAGCATGTAGAAAGAATCTACAATTACCTCATGGGGCAGTTCGATTCCTTTTGAAAGGATGTTCATATCTCCTCTCTTACTATCAGTCCCCATTATATATTTGCCCCCGGGGACTTTTGAAAATGTCAGACCTAAGAAATTTATTTTTGAAATATCGGGTTTAGGGCTTTGGTTTACAGCGGTAAATGTGTTCAACCCGTCGAGGTACGCGGCTGCAAAGTCTTTGAACCATCTATTTGCTTCCAACTTCTTTTGCATATCCAAAGAAAGAATAGAAAAGAACCAGAATGGGGCATTCCTATACGTATCTTTCATTTTTAATGCCCTTCTAATTGAAGCGGTGAGGCTTCCAGGCGTGAGTACCGTATCTTTTGAATCAAATAGAGAGAAGGCTTTTATATAATCCCTCAACAGGAACTCATTGCTGATATTTCTTGCAGCCGCTATTAATAACGCTTCATAAGCCTGTTTTTCCGACACTGACGCATCCAGTGAGTATAAATCCTTAACCAGATCAATTAACAGAGGTGGAACCTGATAACCTGAATGCACTCTCTCTATGAGAGCCCATTCACTTAATTCCTGGTATACCCACGCTAGAAGACCATGAAAATCTTCAATCGTTAATACTTCCTCCAGTTTTACTTTTGACGGTATTAAAAGCGAGGCGAATATTTTACCAGGAATATGTTGATTAACTTCCCGGGTAGTGAAAAAGGGTTTTTTAAAAAGAATAACGTGCTTGCCTTTCGGAATAAAAACGGAGCAGGGGGTTGTACCGGCATACGCACCATCTATATAGACCGCGGCATGAGCAGGGTGAGATATAAGACTCGTAACAGAACCGTTTTTGCTCATTCCGGGAAGGAAAAGAAGGGCCCATAAAACAACAAGCACAATAATTCCATAGAAAACAGTTAAATATATACCCGGTTTAATTCCCAATACGGGTTTAAGTTTTACTTTTATCTCTTCCACCGATTTCGGTTCTGCTTCTCTTCTTTTGCCCATAGAGAGACCATTATAGGTACACCGGTATACCTTGTCAACGACAGAGTCTTTATGCTACTCTCTAATTGAAAAAATCAAAACGATTCTTATAGAGGGTTAGACGGTATGTCTTCTTTTTCCAGGAGTTATTACAATTACCGGGAGCGAATGAAGTTCAAGTATAAAATATATTCATTCATTAAATTGCTTCTACTTCTCTTCATTCTCTATCAGGTTCTATCGGTTTTCCTCCTGCGTTCTTACACAGTCAATAGTGTTTCTATGCAACCCATTTTAAATCCGAAAGATAAAATTATTGTCTCTCCTCTAGTGTATGGCCCGATTGTACCTTTTACCGGTTACAGGATTCCCGGCCTTCGGCCGCCCAATAGAGGGGATATTGTATTAAGCCAGCCTGCATATTACAAAGCAGAGGGAATTCTTCTGCAAATAACCGATCCCATTGTCCGCTTCTTTACACTCCAAAAGATCACTATAAAAAAGTCCGGGATAAATAATGGTGAAAACCCGTATATTATTAAGAGGATATTGGCAGTCCCCGGTGACATGGTAAAAATAGACAACAGCATTGTTATGGTAAAGCCGAAAGGGAAAGAACACTACTATAGCGAGTTCGAAATAATTCGGAGGGATTATGATATTAAATCATTGCCTG
>JBFMGN010000868.1:0-2014 GCA_040752435.1 Spirochaetota bacterium | reverse complement strand
CCGGGCCATTGAAAATTATCCTCACCGGAACAAGGACCGTGTTTTTATCCCCAGAGAAACCACCGAATACATGGCCGGTTTTAGCGCCGAAGCAATTTTAAAGGCTTTGGGCGGTACGCTGACGCCGCTGATCGAAGCCATCAAAAACAAAAGCATCAGGGGAATCGCCGCCCTGGTAGGCTGTAATAACCCCAGGATAACGCAGGACTACAACCATATCAATATGACAAAAGCGCTAATTGCCCAGGATGTGCTGGTGGTCGAAACCGGCTGCGCGGCCATCGCCAGCGCTAAAGCAGGGCTGCTTTTACCGGAGGCGCGGAGCTGGCCGGGGCCTGGCCGGGCCGGAGTTTGCCGGGCGCTGAGTATCCCGCCCGTTCTGCATATGGGTTCTTGCGTGGATATCAGCCGGATTCTGGTGGTGGTGGCGGCCATTGCCAAAGAACTTGGCGTAGACATTGCCGATCTCCCGTAGCAGGGGCGGTGCCGGAGTGGATGTCGGAAAAGGCGGTAAACATCGGCACCTGACAGCCGGTGTAATGTGATAATGCCGCAAGGATGTTTTCCCGGAGGCGGGTCCGACGGTTTTGATATGAGCAATAAAAAGGTAAGAAAAGAAGGTATTTGGAAAAATGAGTCTCTTTCCCGGCTATAGCGGAGCTACTTTTAATGGGGGGTCGTTTTGGGGACAGGTTAAAAAAGGAAAAAGCTTTCATTTACCCATCTCTGGCTATTTCAACCTGGCCTACAACAACTATTGGCGTGCTTTCTTTTTTTGCCTTCGTCGAACCCAGGCTGGCCAAATTAATGAGTTCGTGCATGGTGCGACATTCGCTTCCGGGACGCGGGTGGCCACGCCTGCCGCCGGCTATTCCTGCGGAAGCAGTTAACTTTGTTCCGTTTGGCCAGGGGTGGTTAGTTAACGAACAAAGAAGACGAAAGCAAAGTTTTTTTGCTTCTTCCAGTGGCCGGGTGGTGATAAGGGCAAATTCATCTCCGGCGTAGCGGCATAAATAATCACTTCCTTCCGTAACCATGTCCTTAAATATTTCGGCAACCTGCTTGAGAACCCGGTCACCGGATTCATGGCCTATTTCCTTATCAATTGTTCCGAAATTATCCAGATCTATGAAAATGACACTTATTTCGTTTCTTTCCTGTAATAACTTGAGGGCGATATGGTAAAGGAATTCTGAACGGTGCAACCCGGTGAGGGGGTCGATTTGTTTTCCTAATTCCATATAAATGAGCGATTTTGTGATGATCCCCAGGAGTTTACCATCTCTGGCTACCAACAAGCGTTCAATGCCATGTTCTTCGATAAGTTCTTTAGCCTTCCAGAGCGAGGTTTCCGGCTGTGCGGTGAGTACTTTTCTGGTCATGGCATCGGCCACCAGCCTGTTTGGGTGAGCCCTCCGGATATCTCTGGAAGTTATGATCCCCATAATCTTATCGCCATCAACTACTGGCAGCCCCCCGACCTTAAATTTTTCCATCAGTTCGGCTGCTCTGGCGACGCTTGCGGTAGGGGATATTGTTACTATGTCTTTTGCCATAATATCTCCAATAGTAATCATAGGTCTATCACCTTATTCACTTGAATAGTTGCGTTGACCTGGATTTTGATCACTGTATTTTCGCTGGCTATCCTGGTTCCTTCTTCCAGGATGACTGGAAAGAGCTTTTCCCGGGGCAAAATTTTTAACAGCGACCTCCTTACTACCGCAGCCTCAAAAAGTTCGTGTTCCAGAGGAATTATTTCGTATTGGTCGGGAGATAGGGCATCCGACATTTTCTTGGCAGCCTCCGGGCCGATGGGGGCTCTTTTACCGATTAACAATACATCTTGCATGGGCGGAAATTCAAATTCAGCAAGACGCAAATTAATCTCGGCCTTTCTGGTGGATTCCCGATTGTTGGAAAGCATAGGAAGCCACTCCTTTCAAAAAACCCTAGAATTTAGTTTAACATCGAAAAGAAAAAATGTCGATTTTATTTTTTCCAAAATCGGGCC
>JBFMGN010000867.1:0-2016 GCA_040752435.1 Spirochaetota bacterium | reverse complement strand
GTGAAGTAATTGAGGTTCTTTCAAAATATTAGCCCCCTTCGAGGGCGAGAAGCGAGGGCAAGCATATGGGGTAGCCCCCTTCGAGGGCGAGAAGTTCGGGTCAGCATATTGGGTAGCCACGGAATCACACGGAAGGACGCGGAAGGCTGCAACCATTAATACTTTTTCCGTGTTTTTCCGCGGGTTCCGTGGCTAATAAATTCTGGTTTTTGAAATTGCCTCAATTGATTCCGTTCATCGCCGCATACCATGGGCATCAACCCATGGAGAAGGCGATACGACAATCGGCCGAAGGCCGTACCATGCGGAACGAAGCTACCCCCCTTTACCACCCAAGCTTCTCGCACTCGAAGGGTGATACTACGGGCGTAAGCCCGTAGTGATTCATTTCTTTATTTATATTCAAGCATCCAGTCCCCGGTATGGGGCTTAAGGCAGGACGTAAGGATTTTATGAGAGTACTGGTTGTAGAAGATGATATGAAAATCGCCTCCTTTGTAGCGAAAGGATTGCGGCAGGCGGGTTTTGCAGTGGACCATGTTATCGATGGCGAAGAAGCTTTCCGCTTGTTTCAGGTAAATCCGTATGATGTTGCAGTGGTGGATATCATGCTGCCCAAGATGGATGGGTTGACCTTGCTTGAAAAGTTACGGGAAAGAAAAATAAAAACTCCCGTAATAATCCTCAGCGCAAAAGGGAGTGTAGATGATAAAATCCTGGGACTCCAGAAAGGAGGCGATGACTATATCACGAAACCCTTCTCTTTTTCGGAGCTCCTTGTCCGTATTCAAGCCTTGATCAGGCGGTCGGGGATGGCAGGCGGGGGGGATCCGACCCGGTTAAAAGTCGGCGATTTAACCATGAACCTTCTTACCCGCGAAGTTGTCCGTGGCGATGAAAAAATTGAGCTGCAGGCGAAGGAATTTTCGGTGCTTGAGTATCTAATGCGGAATTCGGGCAATGTACTTTCAAAGACAATGATTTTGGAACACGTCTGGGACTATCACTTCGATCCCCAAACAAATGTGGTGGATGTCCTTATCCATCGGTTGCGCAGTAAGGTTGACAAAAACGCGCTTAAAAAAATGATACATACAATCCGCGGAGTAGGGTATGTCCTTAAAGAGTCTTAAGGGTGGATTAAAAAGAATAAATTTCAAACTTACGCTCCTCTTTTCACTGATATTCATCGCCAGTTCTATCTGCCTTTTTTTCCTTACCTACGGGCTTCTTTCGAATGCCCTTAGTAACGACCTTTACAAAGACATTCAATTGCGGCTTTTGGAGCTCTGGGCCCAGTACCAGACGGGTGGAATTGATTTAATTGAAAACGAAATGGCTCTTGAGAAGGATATTGGTGAGAAGCGGATGATTTTTTTACGAATCGCCGACAGTCAAAACCGGACTCTGCTGACGAATATCCCGAACAGATGGAAAAACTTCAATTATAAAATACTGGAAAAGAACCATAAAGACCAAGAAAAACGGATTGTCGAGCTATACTCGGAAAAGGAAAAATATGCAATAGAAATTGCTTCCCTGGTTCTATCCGACGGTAACATCCTGCAGATCGGAATGGCGACCGAAACACGGGCTCTTGTTCTGCGCCAATTTAGAAAAATTTTCTTCATCATACTGACTCCGACCGCACTCTTCGGTTTTGTTCTTGGAATGTTTCTCTCTTATCGCCTGTTTAAACCGGTACGAAATCTCGTTTTGGCCGTAAGGACGATAATCAATACAAGAAAAATGAATACCCTGGTGCCTGTAAAAAACAAAGACGATGAACTGGGAGAATTAACCTCTCTTTTCAACACTATGCTTGAAAAAATCAATACGCTGATTAATGGTCTTAAAAATACTCTCGATACAGTGGCGCATGATTTGAGGACCCCCCTGACCCGGATGAAAAGTAATGCTGAAATAACCTTACGGTCTTCTGCCGACCTCAAAGCCTGTCGTCAGGCTTTGAGGAATTGTATTGATGAATCGGAGTCGATTCATGCGATGTTGAAT
>JBFMGN010000866.1:0-2016 GCA_040752435.1 Spirochaetota bacterium | reverse complement strand
ACATATCGGGCGATCTTCTTTTCACCCGATGGCAGGTCATTGAAGACCTCTTGCAGCAGTAAAAGGCCGCCCTCTAACTTCATTTAAAAATTCTACCATGTAATGAAAAAAGATTTCAAGCATATAAGTCGTTGCAATACCGAATCGTTCAGAGTGTTTTTTTAAAGTCTCATCTTTCTTAAAAAACCAGTTTTCATTTTAAAAAAAATTTCATATATTTCCGTATATACAAAAAATATTATTGGAGCGGAGGCCTGAATGAACCCCGATGATAAATCAAAAATTCAATCCTTTTTAAACGATCTTGAGGGTCTCAAATCCCGTACAGCAACAGAATCAAAATACAAAGACTGGAAGGAAAAAGTCGAAAAGAAGCTGGAAGAGGTTTTCGGCAAGGGTTCCGACCAGTTGAACCGTTTCCAGCGGGTTAAACCGTACAATTTTACCCGGCCGGGAAAGCCTAAAGACGCCCCTCTGACCGAAGAGGAGTTCAGGGAACTTGTCGGGAGATTGGATGAAGCGAAGAGGATGCTACAGAGGTTCATCTAAACCTTGGTAGAGTTCTTCATTCTAACAGGGTAATACTTAACTATAACAGTGAAAACACGAACCGAAAAAGATACATTGGGACCGGTGGAGATTCCTATAGATAAATACTGGGGCGCCCAAACCCAGCGTGCATTATCGAATTTCAAAATCGGCATCGAAAAGATGCCGATTGAAATTATCCGGGCATTTGCGCATTTAAAAAAAGCCGCGGCCGCTGCCAATAAGGAATTGGGAATACTATCACCGGAGAAGGCCGAGCTCATTGCCCGGGTTTGCGACGAAATATACACCGGAAAACTTGACGAACACTTTCCCCTGGGGGTCTGGCAAACCGGGTCGGGTACCCAGACCAATATGAATATAAACGAGGTGATCGCCAACCGCGCCCATGTTCTTTCCGGCGGAAAACTGGATGAAGAGAAAAAATTCATTCATCCCAATGACGACGTCAATCAATCCCAATCCACCAACGACGCCTTTCCTGCCGCGATGCATATAGCCGCATATACAGTTCTAGTAACCAGGACCATCCCCGGTATCGAAGGTTTAAGAACGACCCTGGCCGGAAAAGCGGCGGAATTCGAGGGGATTGTAAAAACGGGTCGCACCCACCTTATGGATGCAACCCCTTTAACCCTGGGCCAGGAGTTTTCAGCGTACGTTTCGCAGATTGATTTCGGGCTGGCCTCCCTCAAAGAATCCCTCGCCGATCTTTCAGAACTGGCCCTTGGCGGTACGGCAGTGGGGACTGGGCTGAATGCTCCGAAAGATTTCGCAAACCTTGCGGTTGGGAAGATTGCCCGGATTACGGGCTTCCCCTTTATACCCGCCCGCAACAAGTTCTCAGCCCTGTCATCCCACGACGCAATGGTCAAAACCTCAGGTTCCCTAAAAACTATTGCCGTCAGTCTGATGAAGATCGCCAACGATATCCGCCTCCTGGCTTCCGGCCCGCGGTGCGGAATCGGCGAGCTTATCCTGCCTGAGAACGAACCCGGATCTTCTATCATGCCCGGTAAGGTCAACCCTACCCAGGTGGAAGCCCTGACAATGGTATGCGTCCAGGTCATCGGGAACGATACAGCCATCACGATTGCAGGAACTCACGGGCATCTGCAGTTGAATACTTTTAAACCGGTAATAATCTTCAACCTGCTTACATCAGCCAGGCTATTAGGAGATGCGGCGGAATCCTTCAATGCCCGTTGCGCCTCCGGGATAAAACCCAACACAGAGGTTATTAACAGGTATCTCGCCGATTCTCTTATGCTGGTAACGGCGTTAAGTCCCCACATCGGCTATGAGAAAGCCGCCCAAATCGCTCGCAAGGCCCATAGAGAAGGGAAAACCCTGCGCGCGGCCGCCCTGGAACTTGGATTTGTAACTGATGAACAGTTCAGCCAATTGGTCGATCCGGGAAAGATGGTCTAAAGGTTTCCGGATTCATGAAAATGCTAAGAGCGGACT
>JBFMGN010000865.1:0-2026 GCA_040752435.1 Spirochaetota bacterium | reverse complement strand
AGGGACATCCACAACCTGCATTCCAGTCAATAAAGCGATTCCCTTCTCCACCGGCATCTCTACAAAAGAACCAAAATTCAAACCACAAGATTCTTTTATGGGCGGGAATTTGGGTAGATGATCTCCGGCATCACGGCTCAAAATCAAATTAGCGGCAAGTTTACCTTCTTGAATTCTCTTTTTGTTAAGCGGTGACTGATTCAATACATCTATGGCTTTTTGAGTAAATTCATTAATCAACTTTGCCGCTTCAATTGCCTCGGCAGACTTCTTATATTCAGGCATGGGCTTTGATTCCTGTAAAATATTCTCAAACTTCTCCTTAGCCACGCCAAAAACTCCTTCTCTGTCGTATGCCGGGTCTGTATTAGTTATCCATCCTGAAAGCCTTCCATGCATACTTCTGATGACTAAAACTCCTCGGTGGCCAATCGTATTTTTGAACTCAAAAGTAGCGGTGCTTAAGGTAATCTTGGAATTTATCTCTTTACAAAGAATACTAGCTTCCTCATTAGTCAAACCTCTTCCGGCGCGCCTATCCTTAATAGTCTTTTTATCATCAGCAACCGTGGCAAAATTGACCCTGAAAGCTAAATCTCCGTCATTAACAGCTAATCCTTCAGCAAAACTCTCTAAAGGCCCGCGTCCTGTGTAATATTTATGGGCATCGTAACCTAAGAGGCTGATAACGGCAATGTCTGATTCCGGGGCGATACCTTTGGCCACCGGATATACCAATCCTAATTTAGATTTTTTGGCCAAGTTATCAAGATATGGAGTCTTGGCTGCTTCAAGAGGTGTTTTATTCCCTAGCTCTTTAAGGGGTAAATCACCAAGGCCATCAAGAACTATGTAGAATATCTTTCTCATTGTTTTATTTTGGCAGGCGTCAATTAGCTATAGCAGCAATCAGCATTTAGAAAAACCGCAAGAGTGGCATTTAAAGCAGCCTTCTTCGTGGCGCAGTGCACCGCCGCAATCAGGACATACGCCTACTATATTGGCACTGGCACGTTTGCCAGAACTTGCTACCGGATCTGGCTCTGTCTCCACAACCGAATCGCCTACAACAATCTTAATCTCCTCTGTTACTTCAATTTTGTCCTCTACCTCATCCGGAGACGAAACCGTATCTATCAGACGCCTTTCAATTACGCGGGCAATAGCATCGGCGCAAGAAAATATTCTTACACCTTTTTCCCAAGAAGGCGATGGGCATCTAATACCGTGAAGCTGATCAATTATCGACTTTATATCGATTCCAGAACGAAAAGCCAAAGATAAAAGCCTGCCTACTGCTTCAAGCTGGCTGGCAGCGCAACCGCCGGCCTTACCCATCTGAGTAAAAACCTCAAATGGTTTATTGTGCTCATCGGAATTAATAGTAACGTAAAGATTGCCGCATCCGGTAGCAACCTTTGTGGTTGTGCCCACAACTACCTCTGGCCTGGGCCTTGGGCCGATCTTTACCGGTTTAGGCTTGGCTTCCTGCCTAGCGATATTAAGCACCTGCTCCTCGCGTGAGCCATCCCTATATATAGTAACGCCTTTACAGCCTGATTTAAATGCGGCCATATATACGTTACGAACATCTTCTTCGGTAGCTGAATTTGAGAAATTAACTGTTTTGGACACAGCATTGTCAGTGTATCTCTGGAAGGCTGCCTGCATTTTAATATGCCACTCGGGAGTTATGTCATGAGAACTCACAAAAACTCTACGTATATCTTCGGGGATTTCTTTAAAATCCTTGACAGAACCTTTTTCAGCGATCTTCTTCATCAATTCTTCGGAATAAAAACCTCTTTCTTTGGCAACTTCTAAGAAGACTGGATCGGTCTCAACCATTTTCTCATTATCTAAACAATGTGCGCGGTAATAAGATATGGCAAATATCGGCTCTATTCCTGAACTGCATGGACCGGCTATCAGACTAATAGTCCCGGTAGGAGCAATGGTGGTTACGGTGGCATTCCTTAATTCAAATTTAGCGTTTCTTGCATATTTACTTTGGCTAAATGCAGGG
>JBFMGN010000864.1:0-2028 GCA_040752435.1 Spirochaetota bacterium | reverse complement strand
AAATGCCATATCCATGAAAGTTCTCTCAACTGCGTGCAGCATACTTTCACGTATTTTTTCGAGATCATTCATCCGCATCTCCAAGGGTCTCCAATATTTTTGCCGGGCTTAAAGGTTTCCGTATAATAGCCTTAACCCCTGCTTCCAACAACTGACTCTCCATAATATCATTACCCATACTGGAGATGACGACAATCGGGATATTTACAGTTTCTTTTTTTGTATGGAGTTTTTTAACGAAGGTATTTCCATCCATTTTCGGCATCTTCAAGTCTGTTAATATCAGGTCGACCTTCTGATCCTCAAGGAAAGAGACGGCCTTTATCCCGTCCTCAGCCTCATAAAATGTTATATCATGATACCCGGCAATATCAAAACATCTCTTTATAATCATACGTGCAGTGGCGGAATCATCGACAATTAAAATCTCTTTATACTTCATTGGCTGCCTCCCGTTATCATAGCACCCATTTATCCTTGGAGTTGGAAAGTACGATCTCTCCCGTATCGACGGAAATGGAAACGGTCCGGCTGATACTCCCGCCGACGTCTTCCTTGATAACTCCGAGACCGTTTTTCCAAAGATACCGTTTGATAGCAATTGTGTTTCTGCGGCCGATATCGAAAGTCTTTTGCTCATCCATGATATTGGATCCTCCTGCAATTTTAATCCAGGTGGTATTCCTGTTGGCACCCGCCTTCTTCATTGCCTGCAAAAAAAGCGGAATACCTGTGTCGGCAAAATACGCCGGCTTAGCTTCAGCTTTTTTAGGATTTATGCCTGATTCGGGCAGTGCAATGTGGATGAGCCCGGCGATTTTTCTGGCTTTATCATACATTAAGACTGCAACGCACGAACCCAGAGCGTAGGTTTTCAGCACATCACCGGGAGTACTTGATATCAGATATTCCCCAATTCCCACATCAGTCCGCATCACTTCATTTCCCTAAGGGTATTGATTATTGTCGTGGTAATATCGCCCAGGGGTATCAAACTTTCAACTCCACCGCATTTATACGCTTCACCCGGCATACCGAAAATAACAGAGGTCTTCTCATCCTGGGCAAAGGTCCTTGCACCGGCTTTCCGCATTTCCAGCATGGCATCTGCCCCGTCTCTGCCCATACCCGTCAATATTACTCCGACTGCATTGGAACCAACATGTTTTGCCATGGATCGGAACAGTACTTCGACGGAGGGGCAATGCCCGTTAACTTTCTCACCTTCAAAGCATTTTACAAGATAATTCCCGCCCGACCTGTAAACTTCCATGTGATACCCGCCGGGAGCTATAAGTACCCTGCCCGTGACAATCCTGTCGCCGGATTCCGCTTCCTTCACTTCCACATTCGCAATCTCGTTCAATTTTTCAGCAAACATATTGGTGAACTTCGGAGGCATGTGCTGGACGATAACCGTGCCCGGCATATCCGCCGGAAAGTTTGAGACAACCTGCCGAATGGCCGTGGTGCCCCCGGTTGAAGCCCCAATTGCAATAACTTTGTCTGTCGATCCTACCAGGACGCGCGGCTGAATTTTATTTTTAGCCCCATGAGAAAAGTCCTCTCGTTTCCATTTCGAAACATCAACCCCGGCGGCCGCCTTAACCTTCTCCCGCAGATCCCCAATCATCTCAGTAAGACCGCTCCCAAAACTGGAAGAGGGTTTGAGTACAAAATCGATGGCACCGTTTTCCAGAGCTTCCAGGGTGGTCTTTGCACCTGGAGCAGTCATGGCAGAGACCATTATTACCGGAAGGGGATACTGGGGCATAAGCCGCTTTAAGAATTCAACACCGTCCATTCTCGGCATTTCCACATCCAGGGTCAGCACATTGGGTTTGTTTAATACAATTTTATCCCTGGCAATATAGACATCCGGTGCAGTTCCGACAACTTCAATTTCAGGGTCCGAGGAGAGTCCTTTTGAAAGGATATCCCGCACAAGGGCGGAATCGTCGATTATCAATACTCTTGTCTTTTTCTCCGCCATTCTTAAGCCACACTTTACCTATTTACTGAATAAAT
>JBFMGN010000863.1:0-2034 GCA_040752435.1 Spirochaetota bacterium | reverse complement strand
AGAGACTATCCACGCATGATCGGGTTGAGCCATCCCCTCCTGCGCCCATTAAAAGGCCCTGCCGAAATCAGAAAATACTCCCAACAATTTATGGATGTCATCGATCTGGAAGAAAATATCTGCAAAACCATTCCAATTACGGAAACCCTATCGACCGATTTTCCCGGGGTGCAATATCTTGCTTCCGTGGACGAGGGCGATTTTATCAAACCGATGTTCTCTCTGGGCCAGGCCGTTCCCCCGGAGAAGCTGATTCTTACGTTTGAAAATCTTCTAAAAAACACGGATTTTGTAAAACTCATGAAAACGATGCTCAAAAAGTTAGAACGGCATTATGAGCGTCCTGTAGATATTGAATTCACGGTGCAGTTAATTCCTGGTTATCCCAAGCCAACCTTTAAAGTTTACCTGTTGCAGTGCCGTCCCCTCAGTAACCAGGACTGGATTCAGGATATTGTCATCCCGCCTGATATCCCGCCAGCCGATCAACTTTTTACGGCCAACCATCTGGTGCCGCAGGGGGTAGTAGATCGAATCAAATATATTATTTATGTGGACCCAATTGTCTACAGCCAAATCGCCGATACCAGCGTGCGCCTGGAATTGGGGCGCGTGATTGGCCGGCTCAATAAACGGTTGGCAGAGGAAGAATTTATTTTGATGGGACCGGGGCGCTGGGGAAGTTCAAATATCGACCTGGGAGTCAAGGTTACTTATGCCGATATCTTCAATACGCGGATGCTTATTGAGATTGCCGTAACTCGCAATGGCATTATCCCGGAGGTGTCGTATGGCACTCATTTCTTCCAGGACCTGGTCGAGAGCCGAATCCATCCCCTGTCTTTATTCCCTGACGATCCTGATATACTCTTCAATCGGGAGTTTTTAGATATGGCTTCAAACAGTCTGGCCCTGTTGCTGCCCCAGGATAGTATCTACGTGGATTATATTAAGGTGATCAATGTTCCCTGGATCAGTAAAGGAAAACTTTTGCGAGTGGTCATGAATGCAGAGGAAAGCCAGGCAGTGGGGTACCTCTACTATCCGGCTGATTGAAAAGGGTGCGTTTCAAATGAGTCGAAAAGCGCCGCAGGCCGGGGGACTGGGGGGGTGTCCCCCCAACTTCTTCCCCCACCCCGACTCAAATGAAACATACCCGATTGAAAAGAGGCGGGACAAAAAAATAAGGGGGGAGCGATATGCATCTGAATCAGAAAAACCTCAACTGTCGGTGAGGTTTTTCTGATGAACGAAATAATGACTTCAGGGGAAATTCCCCTTTAATTATGACGGGTGAAAAATACTAAATGCGTAGTTCGTAACCCTGCCCACGACGAGTAAGGATCAGTTCGGGAATGCGAGGATTATCTTCAATCTTTTGGCGCAGCCAGCAAATGTGGACATCCAGAGTGCGCGTATCGCCCAGGTACTCTGTGTTCCAGACCGCCTGCATCAGTTCACTCCGACTAACCACCTTACCCACATTTTCCATAAGTAAAGTCATCAATTTTGTTTCCTTGGGAGTAAGATGGATCTCGGTGCCATTCTTCTTGAGCACCGATTTTTCTACATTTAGTACCATTCCGCCAACTTCAACCGCCCGCCGGGCAACTTCTTTAATAGAAGGCATAACTATCCCTCCTGCCTGACTCTAAAAAGCCCTTAATAAACACTTTCTTAAGATATTATAACATTCCTAATAAAAGAAATCTATAGGAACACTGTCCTGATTAGCCCAAACCAGCCTTAAGCCAGACAGACCTTTGAGTTGAGAGTCAGTATACAGGGTGACAGCCTCCGCGTTGGATTATTCCAGATGACAAAGACAAACACATGCTAAGATTTGTAACAGTTATTTAACGCTAAACGGGTCTTCGGGATTTTCCGGACCATACCACCGTATGTAGGGGCGACCGGCCGGTCGCCCCTAACCCCTACGGGATATTGAAGTCATCCACGGAAATTCCCAAAGAGCCCACTAAACTAAAGTTACGGGGCAGAGACTAACTATCACCCATAACCTGTTCAACTTTC
>JBFMGN010000862.1:0-2037 GCA_040752435.1 Spirochaetota bacterium | reverse complement strand
ATACCGGACACCCTTTTGGAAAGCGAACTGTTCGGTTATGAACCCGGAGCCTTTACCGATGCTAAAAAGAAACATAAAGGGAAATTTGAACAGGCTGAGGGGGGAACTATTTTCCTGGATGAAATAGGAGATATGAGTCTCAAGACCCAGGCAAAACTATTACGGGTAATTCAGGAAAAAGAATATGAGCGCCTCGGTAGTACTACAACACTCCGAGCGAATATTCGTTTCATTACGGCAACAAATAAAAATATTCGCAGCTTGATAGAAAAGGAAATATTCAGGGAAGATCTTTTTTACAGAATTTCTGTAGTGACGATTGATCTCCCTCCACTGCGGGACAGGCAAGACGATATTCTTGTATTAGCGGAAAATTTCCGGGAGCATTTCTGCAAGATGTATTCCAAAAGAATCGAAAGAATCACCGACCCGATAAAGCAGATCCTCCTTGAGCATAACTGGCCGGGGAATATCAGGGAGTTAAAAAACTGCATTGAAAGAGCCGTTATATTCTGTGAAAATGCGGCAATTTCAGAAGAAGATCTTCCGTCCCAGTATAAAAAATCATCAAAGAATGTCAGTGTAACAATCGACAGCATGTACGACAGTATCTCAAAACAGATGATACTGGATGCTCTGGATAAATGCGACGGCAGGAAACAAGCAGCCGCAAAACTTTTGAATATTCACCGGAAAACCCTTTACAATAAAATAAAAAAGCTGGGTATAGAATAATAGGATAAAATACGGATGGCTATATCCTTCGCACCGCTTCTGCAATTGCGGAATATCCACCTCTCCTACCGGGATCTCCCGGTTTTAAAAGGAGTTGATTTTGACCTGTATACCGGGGAGATACATGCCATTGCAGGAGAACACCGTTCTGGAAAATCAAGCCTGATAAAACTCTTAAGCGGAGACATCAAAAAACAGAGAGGCACTATTATTCTAAAGGGAAATGAAATTGAGTATTTCACTCCACAGTCGGCAATCAAACATGGTATCGGTATCGTATATCAACAGGTAAATATTATTCCTTCCTTGAACGCAGTTGAAAATATCTATGCCGGCCGGATGCCTGCGTTTTGGCTTCTTTCTAGAACCAACCGCAAACGAAAATCGAAATGTCTTGAAATTTTTGAAAGACTTGATACCGCTATCGATCTTAGAGTGCAAGTAGGGAAACTCTCCATAGGCGAACAGCAGATGGTGGAACTTGCGCGAGTGCTCTCACTGGAACCCCAAATAATAATACTCGATGAAATTTCCAGCAGGCTTAATCCGAAGGAGATGGAAAATCTGTTCAGGATATTGAAGGAATACAGAGAGCAAGGAAGAGCTATCATTTATGTTTCCCCTAATGTGGATGAAGTCTTTAAGATCGCCGACAGGGTTACCGTACTTAAAGACGGCCATCGTCGGGGTACGGAACTGGTAAAAGAGCTTGACAGGTTCAAGCTTATAAGGCTTGCCTATTCTCTTGTTCTGAACATCGAAGATATCCCAAAAGAAGACAGACAGCTTTTCTTCCTTAAACAATACAATGAAGATCTTATCAGTAATCTTCCCGTAGGTATTATTATTATTGACCCGGAGAATAAGCTGCACATAAGTAATCACGCAGCCAGAAAGATACTCGCTCTGGACGAACAGAATCTCGGCGGTCAATCTGTGGAAGAGCTTTTCAGCATAACCAAAGTCAGTAAACATAAGGAAATTCTTTCCAAAATACTCAACCGAGAACGCTATGCTTGGGAGGGTATTACCGTTGGAAATGAGAAATTCATAAAATTGAAAACATTTCCCTTAAGAAATGTCGATTATATTTTTCTTGGAACAATCCTGATGATTGAGGATGTTTCAATGGATTATTTCGTAAAAGAATATCTTTTACGAGCCGAAAAAATAGAGTCCATCGCAGAACTTGCTTCAGGCGTAGCCCATGAAATCAATAATCCGCTGGGAATTATTCAAAATTACGTAGAACTATTAAAGCTGAAAAAGATCGATACCGATGGCAAGGATATGCTTATTCGA
>JBFMGN010000861.1:0-2039 GCA_040752435.1 Spirochaetota bacterium | reverse complement strand
AACCGGCTTGGAAAAACAATCCTTGCGTAAATTGATGTCGTAAAGGACATACCGGCCCCGATAAGCCTCCAGAAGACCATACAGGGTCTTTCTTGAAACCTCAGTACGCTGCACGAGGGTCCCGAAACACAGGCAGTCTGCATTTTTAACGACATCTGTCATTGCAGCCGAAGGTTCGATAAAGTCATAGGCGGCATTTCCAACAATTTCGAAATGGGGATTTTTCAGTTCATCAAGGTGAACATGGACCGTACCTGTATTATGCCCCGCATCAATTTGAATAAAACCGGTGTCCATCCTAAGGTTTTTGAGTGCCTCCAGGGCTCTTTTACCTAGATCATCATTACCCAGTCGGCTTAAAATGATTCCTTTGTGGCCGAGGGTATTTATCCTGTAGGCCAGGTTAAGAGGGGCGCCGCCCAAAACCGGACCATCGGGTAAAAGATCCCATAAAGCTTCACCAAAAGAAACGATCGTATAACTCATAGTAGATTTCCTTATATACAAAATATACAAACCATTATCAGCTTTTTTATCCCCTTTCCTCAAGCCCAAAATTTCGCTTTTGATTGAACCATTAAGCGGTTGTGTGCTATAAAATAACAGTTATGCTATTCCACTGTAATTTCTTCGCATTTTGCGAAGATTTCCAATCCAGTCCAGATGCGGCCGGAGGCCGCGATGGGAAAAAACTTGTTCAATTCGGCGCTGGTAATATCGGTCGATCTTTCATCGGACAGCTCTTTGCCCGAGGCGGTTATGAGGTTGTGTTTATCGATATCAATCCACTAATTGTCGATTCTTTGAACCGCCAAAGAAAATACCGTATAATAATTAAACGAAACGATCTTCCCGATGAGGAAATAGTTGTAGAAAACGTGCGGGCTGTAGATGGGAAAGACGCAGACCGCGCCGCGGCCGAAATTGCCAATACTTCTATTCTGGCTACCTCCGTAGGAAAAAGCGCCCTGCCCCATATTCTGCCTGTTATTGCCAAGGGACTCGTCGAACGACAAAAAAACTCCCCTGGATTATCGCTGGATATTATAATAGCCGAGAATGTCCGGAATGCGGCGGACTTCTTCAAGCAGGAGCTGGCCAATAACCTTCCACGCGGCTATCCTTTTGAAAAGCTCATCGGGCTTGTAGAAACAAGTATCGGCAAAATGGTTCCCATAATGAAAGAGGAGGACATTCAAAAGGATCCTCTCTGGATTTTTGCAGAAGAATACAACAGTTTGATTCTTGATAAAAAAAGTTTCAAAAACCCCATACCGAAAATTAATGGCATTCAACCTGTAGAAAATATCGCTGCTTATGTTGACAGGAAATTATTTATCCACAATCTCGGTCACGCCGCTTCAGCCTATTTTGGTTTTCAGCATAATCCCGGTTTCATTTTTGTCTGGGAAGCCCTCAAAACACTCAAGATTTTTTCCAGAGTTAAGAATTGTATGCACCAGGCCGCCGCTGCATTGAACCGTGAGTATCCCGCCGATTTAAGCATGACAGCCCTTAATGCACATATAGACGATCTCCTTGCGCGTTTTCAAAACAAAGCCCTGGGTGATACAATCTTCCGGGTCGGCAGGGATCTCTACCGAAAACTTGGTAAGGACGACCGCCTTGTCGGCGCTATGCTCCTTGCAAAAAAGCATGACCTTGAATGCGGTACAATGGCCGAGGCGGTTCTGGCAGCCTGCGGATTCAGGGCTTGTGATGAACACGGCGGCTTGTATCCCGATGATCAAAAATTCGCTGACAAGGATTTCCCGCTGGGGATAAATCATATTTTAACAACAGTATGTAAATTATCCGCCGAAAATCCCCTGGAATCCGCCGTTATGGAAGAAATACTAACCAGGGCAAAGAGAGGTTAGTCCGATTTGACAAATAGTTTGGTAAAAAACATAACCACTGTATCCAGTAGAATCTGAAAGATATTTCCCTTTTCAACATAATTTTTGGCAGCCAGGTCGAACCGGCCGACTTCACTGCCATCCCCCGCGTATACCGCAATTTCACCCAGCTTTTCCCCT
>JBFMGN010000860.1:0-2041 GCA_040752435.1 Spirochaetota bacterium | reverse complement strand
TGTCATAGATAATGAGGCCGGTCTTGAGCATATAAGCCGGAGGACACGGCAGGCTATCGATTGCCTGATTGTTGTCGTGAATGATAATCCGCTCTCTTTTGAAGCCGCGTTGAAAATTCAGACTCTGACGGAAGATTTATCCAGCCGGATTAAGAAAAAATATATTGTTACCAACATGGTAAGAGACTTTAGGCGGCCGGTAGTTGATAAATGGCTTTCGGAGCTGAAGATTGATTACCTGTGCAATATTGAATATGACAGTGTAATGGAAGATTTAGTTTTTCAAGGTGAACCTTTAAGCAGGTTGGGGGATACACCGGCTAAAAGCTGCATTAAAAAAATTATCGAAACAATAGGAGGATTTAATGGCAATACCTGATGTTAAAGAGAAATGGACTGGAAAAATTTGTGAAGTAACCATTGGAGCGACAAAAGCGCAGGGCGGGAGCAGGGGTAAGACCATAACCGTGGGTGGCCAGACGACACTGCCATACTTAACCTTTGAAGGCGAATTGCCGCATAAACCGGTTATAGCCGGGTACGTGGCGGATGTGGTTCCTGATTGGCCGGAAATACTGAAAGCTGCCATCGGCACTGAAATTAATTCTCCCGCCGAATGGGCCCACAAGTGTGTTGAAACTTTCGGGGTCGATCTCATCAGCCTGAAACTCCTGGGCGCATCCCCCACGGGCAAAAATAAGAGTCCGGCTGAATGTGCCAAAATCGCAGAGGCTGTTCTTAAGTCTGTGGATGTTCCCCTTATTCTCTGGGGCTGCGGCGATGATGAAAAAGATAATCTTGTAATTCCCGAATGTTCCCAGGCGGCGCGGGGCGAAAACTGCCTTATTGGTTCTGCCAAAGAGAGCAACTACATGACCATTGTCGCCATCTGTAAGGCGGATAAGCACAAAATAATATCCGAGGCTCCCGTTGACATCAACATCGGTAAGCAGGTGAATATACTGCTCCAGGATGCGGGGTTCGATTTAAAGGATGTTGTTATGTTTCAAACGACGGCCGCATTAGGATACGGTTTTGACTATGTATATACGATTCTTGAACGGGCGCGGATTGCAGGGCTTCAGGGGGATAAGCTGATGGCTTCCCCGCAGATTTGCGATGTAGGCGGCGAGATATGGCGTATCAAGGAGGCGGTGGTGGATGAGGATGTTCTGCCGGGCTGGGGGAAACTGGAGAAACGCGGTCCCATGTGGGAAGCAGCCTGCGCGGGTGGTTATCTCCAGGCAGGGGCGGATATCCTGATCATGGCGCATCCGGAAGCGATAAAAATAACGCAAAAAACCCTGGCAAGTTTGTTGTAACCATTTTAAAGAAGGAAAGGAGGATAAGATGATACTTGTAGGCGAAAGGATTAATACCGGGTTTAAAGAGATCAAAAACGCGGTCATAAATAAGGATGGGTCCGTCTTAAGGGAATGGGCCCGAAAACAGGCGGATAAAAAAGCTACCTACCTTGATGTTAACCTGGGAGCAGTCTCCGGTAAACCCGAAGACCTCTGCTGGATGATCGAGCAGGTTCAGGCGGAAGTGGATCTGCCCATCTCAATTGACAACAACAAACCGACTATGCTTAAAGAGGCGATTCCCATCTGCAAGAAGCCTCCTCTGGTTAACTCGATTATCGCTGAAGACAAGCAGATGGATCTGCTCTTTCCGATTATCGCCCAGTATAAGGCTTCGGTTATCGGTCTGGCGCAGGATGCTTCCGGGAGCCCGAAAAGCGCGGATAAGCGGGTGGAGAATGCGGGCAGGATCTTTGCAAAAATACTGGATTATGGCATGTCTCCGGAGCAACTGTTTCTTGACCCGATCGTCATGCCGTTGAAGTTTATGCAGGACCAGGCGAAAGAAATTTTGTCGGCCGCCAGCCAGTTCAGGCTTTTTTCCGATCCACCCTGTCACATTATCTGCGGCCTCAGTAATATTTCCAATCAGACCCTCCATAAAAAATTGATTAACAGGACCTTTGCCGTTATGATGGTGGCCAACGGATTGGACGCCGTAATTCTGGATGTAATGG
>JBFMGN010000086.1:0-9000 GCA_040752435.1 Spirochaetota bacterium | reverse complement strand
GGGTATATATTCCCGCATATAATACTTTTCTTCGTCGGAATTCTTCTGCCTGTTTTTGCTATCCAGACCGCCGGTGACATGAATTGAGAGCTCCCGGCTGTCGGGAAAAGGAGCGGGTTTTATATGAAGCTGCTTCTTATATTCCCCGGTACACATTCCTCGTGAAAGTCGGAAGATATCCCGAATTGTAATGGTACCGGTGGCGTCATACACTCCGCAGAAGGGAGAATAAAGCCCAATGGCAAGATTTTCACCCCCAGGTGTGGCTTCCTCCTTCACGGCAAGTAAATACGCATTATTCCCCACCGTTATTTTCCCCCCTATCCTGAAATGAAGCCTGAAAAAGAAAAAAGTTTTATAATCCGGTAAATGTAATACCTGCTCGTTGTCCATTCTACCGGCATATATATCCACCGTAGATTCCCAATGTATATTTGAATTACCGAAACGGATAGCCTGTATTCGGCAGAGAATACCGAACAGGATAAGGACAATAAGTGCCAGGGCGGAAAGCAGGGTGCCGTAGGGATTTTTTATTGTGAGACTTAAAACAAAAAGGTACAATGCCGCGAAAAAAAGGATCGAGCCTGTAAAAGTAAAGGGGTAATAGACATAGAGGAGTTTTGCTGTTTTAAGCAGGCGCTTTTCCATTGCCGCTAACGGGTTTACCGAAAAGATTCCACAGGGACTGTATCAAGAACATCTTTCAAGAAAGCAGACGCTAAAGCCGTTGAATCCTGCATAATAAGCCGGTGAGCAACAACCGGTATGAATATTTCTTTAATGAGATCTATGTTTACGTAATCAATTCCACGAACCAGTGCAAGCGCTCTGGCAAGGCGTGAAACCTTGATCCCCGCTCTGGGGCTGGCGCCCATGTTGATTTCCGGATTAAACCGCGTCTTCCGAATACAGGCCACTATATAATCGATAACTTCCTGTTTAATAGTTATCCTGTCTACCAGATACTGCCACTGAAGCAGCTCTTTTGAGCTAATCACCGGGCCGAAACTGCTCCACGCATTTTCTTTGCCGTGTTTCTTAATAATTTCCGCCTCCGTATGAGGTTCCGGGAAACCTATGGATACCTGCACCATAAACCTGTCCAGTTGGGGCGCAGGCAGCGGAAAGAGATGCACACCCTCAAGATTCATCGTAGCAATAATAAAGAATGGGTCGGGAAGACTGTAGGTACGCCCTTCGATCGTAACCGTCTGCTCTTCCATCGCCTGGAAAAAACTTCCCTGGGTTTTAGGTGTCAGGAGGTTAATTTCATCACAGAGGACAAAATGTGCAAAGATCGGTCCTGGCATGAACAGCATGTTATCGGTTGAATTGAGAAACCGGCTGTAGCCGAGGATATCCTGGGGTAAAAGGTCGACGGTGCATTGTATTCGGCTGAAAGGATCGATTTTTACATCCAAAGGCATAACATCGGAATCATCCCATCTGATTGAACCGGCCAGGGCCCTGGCCAGAGATGTTTTTCCGACTCCATGGGAATCTGCCAGCATGACATGCCCTCCGGCTATCTTGGCAGCAATGATATACTCAAGTTTTTTCGAATCTATATAGACAATGGATTTGATATTGTTAATAAGCCGTTGAATTCCCTTATGCACATTATTCAGGTCTTCATGCCTGATATACTCCGTCTCCACTTCAGGCAGTGTTGTCGTTGGTACTCTCATAATCTACTATCTTACAATAATAAGGTAAAAAAGAAAAGGTCAAAATCTTTACTATGATTGTAAATAATACTATTTTATTTTTATGAAGAATATCTGGGAACCCGTTACAATAAAAAATAATGAAACCTACTACTGGCATTTTAAAAACGTTTCCTTCTGGATAGAAAAAAACGATAACATCTGGCAGTATTCCCTGGAATATAGCTATGAAACTTCGGATGAAAAAGATATTATTATTGCCAAAAAGACGAGAAAGCCGCCGGATTTAAGCTGGAATAGTGTAATTTCCTCCAAAGAATCGGTTTCACTGGCACTAAAACCTGCCATGCCCGACCGCCCGGTGGTAGTCCATTCTCTTAAGCCTTTTAAAATCCTCGGGAACACAAATTACCGCTTTTACACTTCCATTCCCCTGTGGCTTACGGCTTTCAGTGGGGAAGACACTTCCGACCCTCTGTTTGAAATACCTTCTGTGGTCATGTCCCCTACCTGGTACGGAGGCGCCACGACGGGGAAACTCTGTTACACCTCTAACATGCATTTTGACATATCAACCGATTTGGTGGAAACCTCCCCGGTTTCAGCTTACTGCCCTATAATTGTAAAAAATCTGTCCAGACAATCCTTCGTCATCGGCAAAATCGCTATTTTTACCGATTTATTATCTGTCTACCGGTTGCCGCGGGTTGGAAATGATATTGAGGTCTCAGAAAGTACTACAGTATTATGGACCAATGAAGCCCAGGTTATTTACCTGGGGGAGGAAAAGGTAAATATCAGCGTATCTGAAAAGCAAACCTGGCTTAGAAAAAATCCGGAAGTTGTTACACCGGCCCGGTTGAAGGGAAAGGATAATATTTTTAAGAAAAGTCTGATACTTCTCAAAGAAATCAGCAATTATTAAAGTCTATTGCAGAATAGCAGATAACAAACAGGGGGAATCCTTTATGGGTCAGATAATTCCAAAGGATCTTACCAAATACCTTAATACCGCTACCCTCTTTACTGTGCTTCGAATTATACTGATATTGGTTGTCAGTTACCTGGTATTAAAATTGTTAGTCTTTTTATTCGGGAAACTACTCCTGCGGCGGTTTTCCGAACAGTCCAAAATGGTACTAAAAAAAGTTTTGCTGTATTCCGGCGTAACCATTATAGCCATGATAGTGCTGGCGCAACTGGGCTTAAGCCTGGCTGCCCTTCTTGGAGCTGCGGGAATCGCCGGAATTGCTATCGGTTTTGCGGCGCAGACAAGTTTTTCCAATATAATAAGCGGATTGTTTTTGATCTCCGAAAAATCTTTTACTATTGGGGATATAATAAAAGTAGGAGATATAAACGGCATCGTTATGACGATCGACCTGCTATCGGTAAAAATCAGGACTTTCGACAATCAATTTATTCGAATTCCCAACGAAACCCTCATCAAATCCGAAGTAACCAATGTAACCAGGTTCCCGATACGGCGCCTTGACATAAACATCACCGTTGACTACAAAACCAACCTGGCGGGTCTAAAGGATACTTTGATGAATATCGCAGTAAAGAATCCCTACTGCTTTGGTGATCCTGAGCCCCTCTTCGTGATAAAGGATTTCGGAACCGTAGGTATAGAAATCCTCTTTGGAGTATGGTTTGCAAAAGAAAATTATCTGCAACTGAAAAACTCAATTATGGAAAACATAAAAGCTGCTTTCGCTGAAAACGAGATTGAAATACCGGTACCTATCCTCTTAAAAGACGGAACGCATATCCAGGGCTGATTGCCTTTAGGGTTGCGGGCTGATTATAATTTCGAGTTTTTCATCCACATCAACACCATGGAGCGTTTTTAGCATTCCCAGGGTTACATTCAAAATCATTCCACCGCCTCACCCCAATGTCAAAATCTTAGCCAATTAACGACTGGCGATTATCATGCTGGGGTGTTTTAAGGACAAAAGAGGATTGACGACTTTTGCTTCTCATTACATACTAAGTAAATGGATTATGTAAGCGCATGGAAGACTCGTTTAGCAAAAGATGAAGAGAAAAGACTTAAGCTTTTTTCCAAATCAAAAGAGGCAGCTAAGAAAGCAGCCCAGATACTGGTTGAAGAATTTGGAGCAGAGCGGGTCTATCTTATTGGTTCACTTTTGAGGGAAGATGCTTTTACAGAATTTTCTGATGTTGATATAGCTGTATCAGGCTTAAACACAGAAAAATATTTTAAGGCATTAAGTCTCATCTGGGGACTTTTCCCAAAAGGGGTAGAACTTGACATTATCCCGATGGAAGATGCAGATGAATATTTAAAGTCAAAGATTCTTACAGAGGGTGTCATTTTATATGACAAAAAATTGAAAAAAACGGATAGCCGCAACGATAATGAAGTGCTTTTATAGACAGTATAACGATATGATAAAAACCGAACTGCATTGCCACCTCGAGGGATCAATACGAACTTCAACGATAATCGATATCGCAAAAGAATACAACTTCAAAATACCATCGTATGAAGTCGGCATTTTAAATCAACATGTGAAAGTAACCGAACAGCTTCAGGATTTAGCCTCGGTATTGAAGGCCTTTGAAATCGCCCAGCGCTGTTTTGTTTCACCCGCAGCAGTTGAACGGATAGCCTACGAGCTCTTTGAGGATGCCGCATATCAGAATATCAAACTGTTTGAGCTCCGGTTCTCTCCCGATTGGGCCTTCCGCAGCCATGCTCTCAATTGGGACAGGGGGCTTGAAGGGATTCTTAAGGCCAAGGAACGGGCGGAGAAAGAGTTTGGGATGGCAATCGGAGTGATCACTATTTCCTCCAGGAGTTTGGGAAGAGACTCCTGTGAAAAAACCATCGATTGGACAATCAAGTGGAAAGATTTCATTCAGGGGATAGATCTTGCTGATGGAGAAGCTGAAAATCCTATCGAGGTTTTTGTCAAACCTGTATTAAAAGCGAAAAAGACCGGATTGAAAGTTACTGTGCATTCCGGTGAAGATACTCCGGCATCTGCAGTTGTTGAGACAATTCTTTCCGTATGCCCGGACAGAATTGGTCATGGAATCCACATTATCGATAACATGGAAGCGATAGAGCTTGTCAAAGAGAAGGGAATTACACTGGAAGTTAATCCCTGGAGTAATTATCTGACAAAGTCGGTCAAGCGTATTGAAGAACATCCCTTAAAACGGCTGTATGATCGTAAAGTCAAGACCACAATCAACTCCGATGACCCGGAAGTTCTTGATACTAATCTTAATAATGAATACCGGATTGCCCATGAAATTTTAGGGATGAGCTTTGAAGATATCGCTGCCTGTAACCGGTACGCCGTAGAAGCGTCATTTGTCCTGGAAGAAAAAAAACAGCGGATGATGAAAAAATATTTTTCTTAAAGCACTGCAAGGGGGCCTTTCCCGCGTTTTGCCCTACGAAATTGGGAATGAGGTAAAATCAGTTATATTAATCATCTTAATTTTAATATCTTTTCAATTCGCCCTTTTCCTCTTTCGATTGTCAATTTTATTTCTTTACCCTCTTGTCTTAAAATATCGTAAACCTCGTAGAGATTCCCCCTTGGGGCGCAGCCACGTGGTTGGGAAGGGTTTTCCCTACCTACCTAAATTGATTTAATCATCTCTTCCGTGTATAATAGTATCTCAAGTATGTTAAAATATGGAATACTCGGCAGCGGCTCAAGTGCCAATTCGTACATCTTTCAGTTGGATAATTTCGCCTTTATAATTGATAACGGTTTTTCATGCAGGGAATTCTTCCAACGCGCTGAAAGCCTTGGATTCAACCCGAAGAAAATCAAGGCAATTTTTCTAACGCATTTACACCGTGACCATGTCGGGGGAGTCGAGGCGCTTTCGAGGAAACTGGAAGTACCGGTTGTTATGCATTCCCAACTGAATATCGGCAAACATATTTGCAAGGATCTTTACGGAAGAATCGATATAGTCCCTTTCAAAGAGATCACTTTTCAGGCACTATCTGTTACCGCTTTTGCTACCTCACATGACTCAGCCTGTTCTATCAGTTATCATTTTACCCTGGGGAATAAGAGTTTTACTCTGATTACGGATACGGGTGTTTTAAGCCCGATAATGGAAAAGTTCGCGCTTACATCGGATGTTTTGTTCCTTGAGGCCAATTACAATTATGATATGTTGATAAACGGTTCGTACCCCGATTTTCTAAAAAAGCGAATCTTATCCGATTACGGGCATTTATCAAACCAAGATGCTATAACATTTCTGAATAACCTGGCCAATGGTACTAACGCCAACCGGCTTAAAATTGTCTATTTCTGCCATATGTCCGATAATAATAATAGCCCTGGGAAACTGCAGGAAGAGATAGATCTGAATCTGCGATGGAAATGTGACTACATAATTTGTCCAAAAGGTCACCTTCAGGCTGGCATTAATCTATAGCCCTTATATTGATCCTTCCTGGGAAAAAATATACATTACATTTGATGAAAGAAACCAACGATCTCCACATAGCAGGCATTACTCCCCTCATTTCACCGCGAAGGCTGAAGGAGGAATTCCATATGACTGAATCCAGTAATACGACTGTTGTGGAGAGCAGGGAAGTTATCAAGGAGATCCTTAAAGGCCAGGATAAAAGACTCCTGGGAATTGTCGGACCGTGTTCCATCCATGATGTCCACGCCGTATTGGACTACGCCCAAAGGTTTAAGATATTACGGGAGAAAGTTCTTGACCGGGTATACCTTATCATGCGTGTTTATTTTGAAAAGCCGCGAACCACCGTAGGATGGAGAGGCCTGGTGGTGGATCCCTATTTAAACGGTACCTATGATATCGCAGCCGGCCTGCGCATAGCCCGAAAACTCATGCTGGATATAACCGGAATGGGTATTCCGGTAGGTTCGGAAGTTCTGGACCCGATTGTCCCGCAGTACATTGCCGATTTGCTTTCCTGGGCTTCCATCGGCGCACGAACAACCGAGAGCCAGACGCACAGAGAGCTTGCAAGCGGCTTATCCATGCCGGTGGGTATAAAAAACTCTACGGACGGGAGCCTTCAGACCGCCATTGACGCGATGGAATCGGCCCGGTATCCCCATAGCTTTATCGGGATAGACCAGGAGGGTTCAACCTGCGTCCTCAGTACCAGGGGAAACCCGGCGGTGCATATAATATTGCGCGGCGGGAAATATGGACCTAACTACTATGAGGAAAATGTTGAAGAAGCGGAAACTGTGTTCAAAAAACTGGGAATTAAACCGGCTATAGTTGTGGATTGCAGCCATGCCAACTCTGGGAAAAAACAGAACCGCCAGGAACGGGTACTCCATGCAATTATGGATCAGCGAAGACGAGGTAAAGACTCCATAGTGGGTTTTATGATAGAAAGTTTTCTGGTTGAAGGCAACCAGTCGATACCGGAGGATCTTACTATGTTAAAGTACGGCTGTTCAGTAACGGATGAGTGTGTCGGTTGGGAAAAAACCAACGAATTGGTTGATTATGCCAATGATACCATGAGAAACGGAGGAAAGACGTGATGAAAACCGTAGCAGTCCTGCTGGCAGAAGGCTTTGAAGAAGTTGAAGCTGTTACTGCGATTGATTTTCTGCGAAGGGCAGGTATCAGGGTAGTTGTTGCCGGAATAAACGGAATTGATATCAAGGGCTCTCATGATATCGTAGTAGCGGCGGATATGAGGGCTAACAAATTAACTGCGGATCTGGATGGTGTCGTTATTCCGGGAGGTATGCCCGGAGCAAAGAATATCTCTGTTTCCGATTATGCCGTAAACCTTATAAAAAAATTATATGAAAAGGGAATGCTTATTGCAGCCATTTGTGCAGCCCCGGCCGTTGTATTGGAACCAACCGGCATTCTCCAGGGTAAAAAGGCAACCTGTTATCCCGGCCTTGAGGAGAAGCTTAACGGAGTTGATTTTCAGGAAAGCAGAGTCGTGGTAGATGGGAATATCATTACCAGCCGGGCACCCGGCACGGCCGCGGAGTTTGCCATTGCCATTATTCGATATCTGGTTGGAGAAGAAACAGCCGAGAAAATTCGTACCGGTACCCTGCAAAAATAATACTACCTGGGCTGTGCAATTATATGTTTGAGCTCGGTCTGTTTCTCCATATCCACCAGAAGGGCCTGGGCACGTTCTTTGTTTATATAATTTTTGCGCTGGAAGGTGTAGGTGAAATTCGTATGCAAGTCGTAGGTGCCCTTTAACAGCGCATAGGTATCTTCGGTCATTACAAGCTCTTCATCAGTCGGGATTACAAAAACGTTTGTCTTTGAATCGGAGGTGCTTATTTCTGTTTCACCGTTGCGTGTTATAGAGAGATAATTTTTTTTCTTATCGACTTTAATACCGAATCCTTCGAGGCCTGCGGTAGCACGTTCCCTGATAAGCGGTCCTTTCTCACCCACACCGGCTGTGAAAACGAGTGCGTCTACCCGGCCTAGAACCGCGGCGTAGGCGCCTATATATTTTTTAATGCGATAAGCTTCCATATCAATTGCGAGCCGTGCCTGTTCATCGCCTTTTTTAGCAGCCGTCTCTATATCCCGGCGGTCGACATATTTCCCGGTTATACCGAGTAAACCACTCTTCTTGTTTAATATATTCTCAACATCTTCCGGTTTCATGCCTGTTTTTCTCATTATGAAGTACGAAATTGCCGGATCGTGATCGCCGGAGCGGGTTCCCATAATCAAACCCTCGAGGGGAGTCAATCCCATCGAGGTATCCATAGAGATTCCGTCTTGGACCGCGTTAATACTGGAGCCGTTACCTATATGGGCGATAATTATATTCGTTTTGAAGGGATCTTTCCCCAGCAATACTGCCGCCCTTTTAGCAGTATAGAGAAAGGATGTACCATGGAAGCCATACTTCCTGATTCCATATTTCGAGTACCATTCATAGGGCAATGCGTACATGTAGACAACCTTCGGCATCGTCTGGTGCCAGGCCGTATCCATAATGGCACAATGGGGAACATCAGGCAGCACGGCCTTGGCAGACTCTAGACCGATGATATTGGCAGGATTATGGAGCGGTGCCAGATCTTGTATTTCCTTAAAGACTTTTAAAACCTCATCATCTACTATTACCGATTTTACGAATTTTTCACCACCATGCACGACCCTGTGTCCTACGGCTTTGATTTCTTTGATATCTTTAATAACACCCTGGTCTCCATCGAGTAAAGTTTTAATAATCAGCTCAATGGCTTCTCTGTGACTTGGGCATTCCTGCGCTCTTTCAAACGCCTGCTTTCCCTGACCCGCATGTTTTATGAAGGAACCTTTAATA
>JBFMGN010000859.1:0-2042 GCA_040752435.1 Spirochaetota bacterium | reverse complement strand
GGTTTTCCGGATAAAACAGAAATGAAAGGGCTCCCTTGGGGAAAGTAGGTACCGGGTTCAAGCCGCGTCAGCATTTCATCGTTTGTTTGGGCCCAGGTTAGATGTTCAAACCCGCCTATGAAGGTAATATCATCATTCAGGACGATGGGATTATCCAAATAATAAATGCCTTTCCCCACGCAGATTGTTTTTCTTCCGCTTTCCGACACATAATTTAAGGCTTTTTGAATTGTTTTGAATGGCTTTTCCCGGGTACCGGAATAATAATCGTTTCCTATAGTGGCGACATAGATGTTTGCCTTATCGATCTCAACCTTAACAGGTGGAATATTTTGACTCTTGTTTCCGGCCTGGTCCACCGCATACGCCGTAACTAAGTAGGATTTTTGCGTATTTATATCTGCCGTCAAAATCACGGGCGCGGAATATAACTGGAATTTATCCTCCTTAGTATCAGCGGTATTTTCCCAAACGGCATAAAAAATTTTGCCTTCCTCCCCATGCAAGGTAAAGGTTACATTGTCCTGATACGTACCCTTGTTATCCAGACCCGACAGCACAGGCGGAGGTGGAGGTGTTTTATCGATTGTAAAACTGATCTCATGTTCCTCTTCTCCAGCCGTATCGCTTTCATCGATATAGCGTTTTGTTTTTAAAACAAACCTGACGGTCTCTCCTTCGGCCGAGTCGAACTTTAATATCGACGGCATAATTGGGGAAAAATTACTGACCCTCTTTATTGCGGCGTCATCAGCGGCTGCCTCATATCTCAATAATCCATGAGTCGTAATATTTTCCAGTACTTGAGTTGAATTATAAACCTGGTTATTTTTAATTCCCCGTAAGATGCTTGTTGCCACCACAGGGGGCTCGATGGTAAAAGTCTCTATAGTGCTTCTATTGCCGGCCGGATCTTGCACATAGTAGTATAACTTTAAACCTTCCGCGGGAATTGCAAGTGTGACGGGGGTTAGATATAATCGAAATACAGCCGAATCAGAGTCTTTAGATGTACTTTTAAAATACAGTTCAAAACCGGAATCGATGCTCCATGAAAGCACGGCGGAGTTTCTTTCCGCATCCTTTCTATGGATGCGAGGCGCAGGAATGGTCACTGGGGGTTGTCGGTCGATAATAAAAGAATAAAAATCGGGTTTAAAGCCCTCATTTCCGGCCTTATCCACCGATAACACGCTAAAGTTATAGTTTACTTCCCTCCCCGTTTCTCCTGAAAGTATAATGGGGTTTTTGTAGATCGAAGAGGAAATCCCGGGCCTCTTAACATCGCTATCTGTCCATAGCTCGAAGTAGATTGTATCTTCCGGGGATGAAGGTATAACCTTTAGCTCAACCCTCTCTTTCGTCACCCCGTGTGAAGGAATGCCCAGCACTACCGGATTTTCTGGAATTTTTCGATCAATGGTAAAGGTATAAATGGTATTATCCCAGGAATAATTACCGGCCATGTCTTTAACGGCGATCCTGAATTGGTATCTTTTTTCCATTCCATCAGGACAGCTAAAATTAACGGGACCTGTAATTATTTTACCGCTTTCACCCAAGGGATTATCAGGTTCCTCGCCGTTCTCTGTTATGCTCATGAATAAGGTTGCATCTGTATCCATAACTGAAAAAGTCACGTTAATCGGGTGATTGTATGACTTTCCATTATTGAAGCCGGCAAGTTCAGGCAGTTTCGGAGCTTTTAAATCCACTCTAAAAGAAAGGGTTTCACTCTTTCCGAATTGATTGGTATCCAGTAAAGCAGGTACCATCTTCACTCTGTAGAGTATCTCCTCTCCTAATCTGCCTGGGAACACGATGCTATCCCGGGTGGTCGGGGAGCTAAGATCCGGATCTTTCGGCTCGGAACCATCAGTGGTATAGGTATACAGGATTTCAAGTTTTTCGTTTGTCGGTTGAAATTTCAAAACCAGGTACTGGGAATTGTATACTCCGCCGTCAAGGATGCCGGTTTTTACCGGCATTAGAGGCAGTCTGATATCGATGACTATCTTTTCCGGTCCTGCCACTCGGCTGGT
>JBFMGN010000858.1:0-2046 GCA_040752435.1 Spirochaetota bacterium | reverse complement strand
ATTACTGGTGGCAGCCTTCCGCGTCCTTCCGCGTGATTCCGCGGCTAATTTCCTTTGATTTTTGAAATTGACTCAACTCTTTTGTTCTCTGTGTGGAATTTTTCTTCCTTCTTTTTTCCGTGTTCTCTGTGTTCTCTGTGTGGAATTCTTCTTCCTTCTTTTCTCTGTGTTCTCTAAAGCGAAACTTCTCGATAGACTAGACTTCAAGAGGAATTTCACACAGAGATTAAGGAGCCCAATAAGGGAGCAGACAACATGCAGAGCTGCTCCGGCCTGTATTACAATCCTGAAAGTACCATTTCTATGTTTTTTCTTCCCCTCCGTGTTCTCTGTGTTCTTTGTGCGAAATTCTTATCTTATGTACTAAAAAAAATTTCACACAGAGGATACGGAGATTAAGGAGCGCACTAAGAGTACGGGCAATCTGCAGCGCTGCTCCGGCCTGAATTATGATGCTGAAAGTGAAGTTCTTTCAAAATGTAAGCCACGGAAGCACACGGAAATACGCGGAAAAAGTATTACTGGTGGCAGCCTTCCGCGTCCTTCCGCGTGATTCCGCGGCTAATTTCCTTTGATTTTTGAAATTGACTCAACTCTTTTGTTCTCTGTGTGGAATTTTTCTTCCTTCTTTTTTCCGTGTTCTCCGTGTTCTCTGTGTGAAATTCTTCCTCTTCTTTTCCCCGTGTTCTCTTAAGCAAAATTCTTTTACATCTTATACACGCAGAAGTGTTTCCCTTTAGATACCCACGGCAAGCACGTAGTTTTCGGGTGCGTGGGTAAAAAAAGCCTGCAATCTTAACACCGGTCAAAGACTTGCAGGCTTAAGGCTTATGCTCAAGTTTCCGCTTAATTACTCGTACTTGATTATCCAGTATTTTACAAAATCATTAATAGAAGTTACCGCCTGAAGTCCGGCGCTGTCACCCTTGTTTATCTGCAAGTTGCCGGCAAGGCTGTTGTTTGCATAGTCGGCTTTCAAATCAGCCGTATCCAGTGTTCCCAAGCCGTCCCCTGCAATACACTGCGTAATGGGGCCTCCGGTAAAAGTAAGATTCATGTCGGTATAGTAAACACTGGTGGTTGACTCATTCCAGACCATAACACTGCCGGCTTTTATTGTATACCCGGTAATCCCGTCGCTAAAATTCTGGATAAAGTCATACTGTACGACCCGTTCAAGATTATAGGGATAAGCATTGGTAACGTTAATGGCAACGATGCCGTCTGAGCTCGGATAGTATCCATCGCCACTCGGGGCAGGATACTTATTTGCAACACTCTCGGTAGTCTGCGCTATTTTGGCAAAAAGATAGACTGACGGGTCACTGGAACTATCCGGGTGGGGGTTTCCGATGCTATCGGTTTCAGCCCCGCTCCAGTAGCCGGTGGCGGTTGTACTCCAGGTGCCGACCAGGCAGACGGAGCCCGATATTATCTCTCCGGCACCGGTACCTACACTCTGGCCGGTATGCTCAACAATGTCCGTCAGGGTTATACTATTCCCCGAAACGTAACCTTTGAGGTATCCCCGGATATCCTCCGGTCCTGTCTGGCCGGGTGCCTGGCCGGAATATGTTCCCATGGCTTGCTCATTTATGACGGTCATATTCCAGGTGCCCTGGGCGGCGCCTCCGAAATACCCCAAATACAATTTATACGTGACGGTGGAAGCTGCCGGAAGTGAGGCGAAATAGCCGCTTTCAGTAACACCGCCTGCAATCCGCTGGATTGTTCCATTAAACCCCATCGCTTCGGAATAAACACCGGAGATCGTGAAACTGACTGTCTGTCCGCCTGCGAAGGCTGAGGCGGAGGCTTCAATATTGCCCGTATCTCCATTATACGTTCCCATAACCTCGAATGCGGCCGTCAGGTATTGAATGGTACCTTTAATGTCGTACACTGCCCGCGTGGAAAAACCATCCAGGCCACGGGGATTCTCGAAGGTTAAGGTCATAACACCGGCATAGTCCTTGAAAGCCATGGTGCCGACCAGTTTTTCCGGCGGCGCCACATTATCCGGCGGCGGCCCTTCCTCTTTTTTGC
>JBFMGN010000857.1:0-2050 GCA_040752435.1 Spirochaetota bacterium | reverse complement strand
TGGCCGGGTTTTTAACGGGCCATTTCGGCTGGAGAAGTATATTCTATGTCAATCTCCCCATTGGAATTATCGCAATAATACTGGTAATGATAAAAATAAAGGGTGATTGGATGGAAGCCAGGGGTGAGAGGTTTGACGGCATCGGTACTCTTCTGTACAGCCTATCCCTCGTTGTCATACTGTACGGTTTTTCTGTACTGCCGGGTTTACCCGGATTCTCTCTGATCGCAGGCGGGCTTATAGCTTTGATGCTTTTTTTCATCCTTGAGCAGAAAGTCACCCATCCGATCCTGAATATCAACCTGTTTAAAAATAACCGTGTTTTCGCGTTTGCAAACATTGCGGCCTTGATCAACTACAGTGCCACCTTTGCAGTAACCTTTTTGTTAAGCCTCTACTTGCAGTATATAAAGGCTATGACCCCTCAGGCGGCAGGACTTGTGTTGATGGCCCAGCCGGTTGTCATGACCATTTTTTCACCCCTGGCAGGACGGCTCTCAGATAGTTTGGAACCCAGGATAATTTCTTCCCTCGGAATGGGAATTGCAGTCATTGGACTTGGACTGCTTTCAATTTTAAACTCAGCCACAAAGCGGGAATTTATAGTTCTATGCCTGCTGATTTTGGGATTGGGGTTTGCCCTTTTTTCATCACCCAACACCAACTCTGTAATGGGCTCGGTTGAAAAGAAACAGTACGGGGTGGCATCGGCTACCCTGGGAACAATGAGGCTCGTGGGTCAGATGTTCAGTATGGGCATCGTAATGCTGCTATTTTCCGTCATCATCGGGAATATCAAGATTACCCCCGAATATTTCCCGTTATTTTTAAAAAGCTTAAAGGTTGCATTTCTAGTATTTGCCCTTCTATGTCTGTTCGGCGTCCTTGCCTCCTTAGCCCGGGGTAAAAACCCGGAAAAGAGATGAGGTAAAATGGGTTGTGATAGCCCTGGTGAGTGCACTGGACCTGGAATTAAAGGCGTTTTTGAAAAACATAAAAACGGTTCGCAAAGAGAAATGGTCTGATTTCACTTTTCATACCGGAAGTGTGGCCGGGAAGGAAGTTGTTATTGCGAAGGTCGGGGTTGGGAAGGCTCTTGCCGCGCTTGTGACCCAGAAAATTATTGATCGGTACAACCCGGATGCTATCATACTCTCGGGAATGGCTGGCGGCCTTAAAGCCGGTCTCGAAATAGGCGATATAGTGGTAGGTGAAGAATCACTCCAGTATGATCTCGATGTAACGCGGTTAGGGTTTAAGCGCGGCCAAATTCCTGATACGCGCTTCCATATTATGCCGTCTGACCCATATCTGGTTTCAATTGCAAAAAAATATCGGTCTTCAGGCGGGAAACTTATATTCGGCAGAATTTTAACCGGTGATCAGTATATAACCGGTGCAGGCAAGGAGGTCTTAAAGTTTTTAACTGAGGAACTTGGTGGTGCCGCCGTAGATATGGAAGGGGCAAGCGTGGGACTTACCGCCCTGGTCAATAAGCTGCCCTTCCTTCTGGTAAGGATTGTCTCAGATAAAGCCGATGGAAATCCGCCTCCTCATTTTAGAAAATTTGCAGTCGAGGTGTCCCAAAAGGCGTATGAACTGGTATTTTTTATAATCAGTGAAATGTCAGCAATTCCAAATTAATCGCTTTAAGGGGGCTGCCCACCTTTATCGCCCTAAGAAATTTCTCACAGAGTACACAGAGATTAAGGAGCGCAATAAGGGCGCACGCAACATGCAAGGCTGCACCTCTCTTGATTATAATACTGAAAGTACCATTTCCCCCCTCTGTGTTCTCTGTGTGAAATTCATCTCCTTCTTCTTTTCTCCGTGTTCTCCGTGCGAAACCTCTCGCCCTCGAAGGGGGCTACAATCGGCTGAAGGCCGGTTAGGGCCAAATTGAGAATTGCCTGGCGCCAGGATAAGCCTGGAAGGGAGGTTGTAATTCTATCAAATCAAGAACACAGCGCAAAATGCCTGACACTGCATGGATGACAGTTACAAGCAGTTGGGTTAACTTGTGCAAGCTGTATATTCCGGATGAGGCTGG
>JBFMGN010000856.1:0-2051 GCA_040752435.1 Spirochaetota bacterium | reverse complement strand
GATTATCGACAAAGTCCGGGTGCAGCGCCAAGCCCGGTAGAAACGGGTCACGGATGCCTTGCGGTTTCGGGAGGCAAATTGTTTTCAGGCTTTTCCCCGGCCCCTATAGACATTCTTACTCTTTTAAGTTTGTCAACTAGGATCGACGCTTATTACGATACGCACCTGGCACGATTAACTACCCGACGTGTGTGATTGCTCGTTTGATTCTCGCTCTTTCTGAGATCCGAATGATTACAGCTAATGGATTCATCCATGCGCTGATCATCGGGGATTGAGATACAGTGTCGGCTTGCCAGGGCGCTTGTGGTTCCCTCTGCCCATTGTATTTGAATTTGACAGTGTGGCTGATACCCAAAAAGGTAGAAGTTACAGCACACGGCGTTTATCACTGGGTAGCAATGCCCAGATCGGCCAATTATTTGTGAATCCACAATGCGGCGTCGGGGTGGATATATCAGTTTTTGGAGATCTCGATCCTTTTGACCTACAAAATACTGCTTGACAAAAGGATTGTTGAGTGGTAAAAAATGGAACAAAAAATCTACATAGTGGAACGAGGTGTATATGAGTGAAAGCAAAAAAGTCAATTCCATCGTCCGGGCTGTCAGTATACTCAAAGTCATTTCCGAAGGGACTAATCAGCTCAGCGTTATCTCTAATAAGCTGAAACTGGGTAAGGGAACGATTCATCGGATTCTAAAAACCCTTGAAGAAACTGGCATGGTAAAACAAGACCCGACCAATAGGGAGTATTTTTTGGGCCCATTGATCATCAGTCTTTCCGCTTCATACTCCATCGCCCACAGTTTTCTTTTTTCTTGTTGCCGTGAAGAAATGATTCGCTTACGGGATTTCAGCCACGAGACAGTGAATCTTCAGATTCGCATGGGCCTGCTGAGGGTTTGTATCGGGGAATTTGAGAGCCTGAATGAGATCAAATACATTGCCGGTACGGGGTCTGTTCAACCTATTCATCTTGGATCTGCGGGCAAGATGCTCTTGGCTGAAATGCCTGATGAAAATTTAAATGTACTTCTTGAACATATTCGTTTCGTTCCGGTCTGCATAAATACTATCACCAATAAAGAAACCATGCTGAAGGAAATTAAAAAGACCAGAAAAAAAGGGTATGCTGTTAGTTTCAGTGAGCGGTTGCGAGGAAGTGCAAGCATTTCAGTACCGATTCGGAATTATCCATCACCCGTAGCACTCAGTATTCTCGGGTTGGAAAATCGTTTTGATGAAGGGGCGATGAAACGATGTTTAAATGAGATGCTTGAAAGCGCCTCTCGGATCTCAAACCTTCTGGCTAGAAAGTGAAAGTTTCGACTCTTAGATGTTGTTAGGTCCAACGATAATGTGAATATCAGCAAGTGCTTTCGGATGGAAAGATAGAGGTGTTAATCAAGTGGGCGTTTATTGGTGGCTATATCCATGTAGGAAATTCTGCAAAGGCTTATAGTTATCTATTTTGCTATTCTGGTGTGGTAGAACGAGGTTATCGGAATGGAGATTCCTCGTGTATCGGCCACTTCATAAGAATGATACAATTGTAACGAAAATTGTTTTAATGCGAATCATGAGGAGGGCAGGATAGAGACTTGTGGCATAACGCCTAACGAAATCTTCATATTCCTGATTCATGTCGATGACAGTATCGAAGATTTTCATGATATTGACATCGGGTTGTTGCACAGTTTAGTGGGCTGTTGAAAGATGCATGATGGTAGTGGAGATGGAGGGGCAAAAAGTATGGGAAAAATAGTTAGAGTATTGGTTGCTAAGGTGGGTCTGGATGGTCATGAAGTGGGGGCTAAGGTAGTTGCCCGGGCGCTAGCAGATGCAGGGATCGAGGTGATCTATACAGGACTTCGACAGACGCCGGAGATGGTGGTAGAGGCTGCGATCCAGGAGGATGTGGATGTTATTGGGATCAGCATTCTATCCGGTGCCCACATGACCTTTTTCCCGGAGATCCTCCGTCTTCTAAAGGCGAGGAGCGCGGGTGAGATTGTTGTGATTGGAGGAGGGGTGATTCCGGTGGAGGA
>JBFMGN010000855.1:0-2058 GCA_040752435.1 Spirochaetota bacterium | reverse complement strand
CCCGTTATCATTCAGCCTGTCAACAATGATGACGGTTGCGGTTTTTTCGTTAGAGCGATTTTCCACTTCCACCAGGGTATTCCTGGGGAACGAATTGGAAGCCCCGTAATACCCGGTAAGAGGGAACTCCCCGTATCGACTCATAGATGCGCTTCCCTCCCACAGGGATTCACCCAGACAGAATCCCACCACGAGGATAAGGAAAGTTATTATTAATAACAATCTACGATTCATAGCAAAGACTCCTCATTATATCATCGGGAAAAACGGACTTTTATGTAAGTATTATCTTTCCCGGCGAGGAAGAGCATACTTTGTTGTATGTAAGACTACGGCTGCCACAACCTTAGTACCTCTTGTATAATTCTCCTCCCTATCTCAACGGATGAAGCCTCAGAATTTGGAGGGGTATTTTGGGCGGTAAAATCAGATGTAATAATCCCTTCCCCGATTTTCTCGTCAGAGATAAGATCGTAGAACGTAAACCGTGCGGAGGCTAAAACAGGCTCATCTCTAAACTTAATATGATTATAACATAGTTTCACATCCAGTAAAAAGTAAGCCCCCCCGGATTTCGCCGTTAATACAGGCAGATCCTCCTGCCTGAACTGCGGTACGCGGCCGATTTCATCCTTCTCTTTTATAATCCGGTTACTGGATTCATCTTTCCGCATACCGGCGTTAAAAACAATATGGCCATTCTCAAAAAAGCCATCCATAATGCTCCCTTCAAGGGCCAAGGCAAGGCTGTCTCTGTTTTCCGGCTTTGCCCCGGAGGTATTCTCATCCTCTACATAAACCATGACCGTCTCAGCCGGCAGATAGCCGCAACAGAGTAACAATAAGACAACCAGGTAAATGACCTTCAAAAAAACCTCCTTAAAAAATGAAGGGCGCCTCTAAAAAACCATATATTTTTACTTCGTAAAAATATAATTCCTTAAGCGACAAGCGTTTGGCGCCCGGAATGGGAACCAACCTATAAGTAAATAGAGGTTCCCTGAAGTCTATCTTTTAAGTTTCGGATTATTAAAACAGTTGTAAAGCGAAAAAAATAAGCGAATTATTCGCATATAAAGGCATGTATGAAAACAAGCTGGGATTTTCAACAGAATAAAACGCGATATTAAATTCCCACCCGTAACTCCTTGACTGTTGGAAAAGATTCTTGTTTACTCTATAATTAATTATATGAAGAAATCCCAACAACTGATACTATCTTCATTTTTATCTATCTTATTTACGTTTCTTTGCCCTTTGAATATCCTTTCCCAGACGCTGGAAGACAGAACTAAGGGTGACGAAGCCAGTAAGGGTGACGAAGCTAGTAAGCCTTTGAGTTTCGGCCTGCGGGCCGACATATTCAGGGAAAATGTTACAAACGCAACTGAAACCAATGCTTTTACAGGAACAAGTTCAGTGACGAAACTGGAGGATTTCCAGACCTACTTCGCCAATAATATCTCGGCTTTAGCCAATTATAAACTGACGCCGGGTGACATTTTCAGACTGACGGTTACAACCGGAATTCGCAGCGATGGATCAATCTTAAATACCCTTGAATATACAGTTCAGTTGCAGAATAATTATACATTGAATATACCTTTTATAGGCAGTGTTAATGCTTTTGATAAGACAATTCCCGAATTACAAGACTATATTTATGTAAAAGTCAGGAGTCTGGTACCGGTACAATATATAAATTTTATCCTAAAGTATCCTGCCCAGTTTAACGTGTTTGTATACGGCAGTGTGAACAATCCGGGTTATATCGTCGCCAATCCATTGTTCAGCGTAACCGATGCTGTTAAAATGGCAGGGAGGTTTACTGCCGATGCAAGTTACCGGAAGATAAAAATGTTTAGGAAAACAGGCGATACTTCTAGCACACGCGAGATAGACATTTCTAAGTTTTTTATTTCGGCCGATTTTAACGCCAACCCACATCTCCAACCAAACGATATTATTTATGTACCTCAGGCCGAAATTCTTACAATCATCGATGGAAGAGTCCAGTTCCCCGGTAAGTACGAAATGTTTCCGAATGAAAACCTTGAG
>JBFMGN010000854.1:0-2058 GCA_040752435.1 Spirochaetota bacterium | reverse complement strand
AATTGCTTGCCTGGGCGCTCAACCAGCATTGGAAGATAGATGTAATAGATATAGATAGCGCGGATAAGTTGATATCTGATAGAATATTCGAGGAAGGAAGGATATTATATGAAAAGAAAAAATAAAGATGGTTTTTTAGTTCTTTTTACCGAACTTGAAGCAGATATCATAAAATTAAATGAACTGTTGTCTGAAAACGAGCGTGCCTGGGGCCGTATTCAGGCAGGAGCGAAAGATTCTCTCGATTATGCCGCGTTAGGATATACGATTCATAATATCTACTGTTTACTAGAAAATTATTTTTTAAGAGTATCGAAATATTTTGAAAATAATCTCGAGCAAAACGGATGGCACAAGGAGCTTCTCCATCGCATGTCGCTTGAAATCGACAGAATACGTCCGGCATTGCTGGACAGAGACCTGGCAGAGGATCTGGATGAATACCGATCTTTCAGACATCTTTTCAGGAATCTCTACCAGAGTAGAATAATACCGGAAAGGCTGGCTTTTCTTCAGACTAGATTACCTTCCCTGCTAGACAAATTTAAACAAAAGCATACTCTATTTGTTGAAAAATTGAAGGCAATAGCGGAAAAATTGTAGGTAATGTTGAAATTGCGTTCCCATGAGCAAATATATTTTTTAAAAACAGGCCGGATTTTTATTGATTAATTCCTTCTTTGTGATATATTGTTCACTATCTGAACAATATAAGATTTCATTTTGTTGTTATACTATGGTTGTACCGGCTTAAGAGCCTGTTTCGGCGGCCTTGAGCATTCGGACTTCCGGCCGGAGATATATTAAGCCAGCACGCAGATAAAATGCGGCGCGGCTGAAGCATACAGATTGACTGAATAATTCCGGAAGGAAGATCTTGATAAGGCAGCTTAAGCTTATGTCGTTTGGACTGGCGGCAAGGATGATGGCACTCTATGGCATTTGATACAAGTTACAGGGACGATGCTGTGCGCCGGAGCCGGGCGCATCGGGAGGAGCTTCGCTCCAAGAGCCTTCGAGACACCATATCCGCTTTGCACGAGCTTGCATCTGCGCTCGGAGTTCGCGAAGCCTATCTCTACGGTTCGGTCACCCGGCCGGGATTCTTTAGAGCGGAATCCGATGTCGACATCGCAGTAGGTGGAGAACATGTCGACGCAGTGGTGCTCGCCATGAAGCTGTCACGCCGGATAGGGCGAGAGGTTTGCCCATAAGATGTGGATTACTATCCGCAAAGTTAACACCCACAATATCCGCTACGTGATATTCGCAGCCGGGATCAAGCAGATCACCCGGCGGAGCTACCGTTATTTCCGGAGATGTTCCGAAGGGTTTGCTTTCAAAAATAGTTTGTGCACAATCTGTAACATTAGGGAAGGTTTAGGATATGAAAAAATATTATAATGCGATAATAGAAAAAGAAGGCGATTGGTATGTTTCTCTATGCCCGGAGCTTGATATAGCAAGTCAAGGCAGCACAATTGAGGAAGCGCGTAAAAACCTTCAAGAAGCTGTAGAATTGTTTCTGGAATGCGCACCACCGGAAGAAATTCAGCGAAGAATGCACGAGGAAGTGTATGTGACCCAGCTTGAGGTTACAAGTGGGTAAGCTCAAGGTCTTTTCAGGTAAAGATGTTTGTAAGATTTTAGCAGAGAATGGTTTTGAGCAAGTAAGACAGAAAGGAAGCCACATTGTAATGCAAAAAAAAGGAACCTATACCATTACTGTACCAGTGCCCGATCATAAAGAATTACGAGTTGGTACCCTAAGATCAATAATACGGCAGTCTGATTTAGATAAGAAATTATTTGAAGAATGAGGTGGTCCGGTTTACGGAACGATTTTGTCGACAGGTTATTCCGAAAATCAGTAAATATCATTAGAGTCGGCCATGACAGCGACCGATAAAGAAATAGAAATCCTGGAAAATATTTATTCGACTCAAAACCCGGTCAGGCAGAGGGATCTGGCGACGATTGTGGGTATCTCACTCGGTATGACAAATGCGATTGTGAAACGCCTGGTAAAAAAGGGGTTTTTAACTATAAAGAAAGTCA
>JBFMGN010000853.1:0-2070 GCA_040752435.1 Spirochaetota bacterium | reverse complement strand
GAGACCTCCGAAAGCGTATTCAAGGATAAGCGGTTAAGACAGGCATTCGGAGCCCTTATTAACAGAAAGGAGATCATCGATAAGGTATTCCTGGGGCAATCCCAGCCGCTCTATTCAATGATTCCGAACGGGATGATCTACCACACGGATGATTTCAAGACTGCCCTGGGTGACGGCAATGTTGAGCTGGCGAATAAGCTTCTGGCTGCAGCCGGGTATACAGCCAGCAAACCACTACGGTTTGAACTCTGGTACACGCCCTCCCATTACGGGGATACTGAAGTCAACATGGCCGAAGTATTGAAAGCCAACCTGGAAAAGTCGCCTGCCATGAAAGTAACCCTCAAAAATGCCGAGTGGGCGACCTACAAGGATAACTGGCGGAATAAACAGATGCCCGCCTTCTTCCTGGGATGGTACCCGGACTACATCGATCCGGATAACTACACAGCCGCCTTTGCAGGCACTGCCGGTTCCCGCGGGATGGGCATCTTCTTCTCAAATCCCACCTGGGATGCACTTTTCACGGAAGAACAGAGCAAGACCGATCCTAAAGTAAGAGAAGAAGTTTTTAAAAAAGTACAGAAGATGTGGACGGATGAAGTTATGACAGCGCCCATCTTCCAGGCATATTTATACGTTTTTACGAAAAAGAACGTAAAAGACGTCATGATTGGGCCCACCCTCATCTTCAATTACGATGTTTTAAGAATAGAATAATGCGATTATCACCGGCCTGGGCTTGCTGCCCAGGCTTTTCTTTTTTAAAATACCTTAAAAACTGAGATTGACAGAAGCGGGAATGAAGAATCTTCTTAAATATATTATCACCAGAATATTGCTGACCATCCCCATGCTTTTTATCCTTTTAAGTTTTGTCTTTGTCGTCTTGAGAATTATGCCGGGCGACCCGGTCTCAGCCATGCTGGGAGCCCATGCCCCGGAAAGGGTAATCGAAGAGAAAAAGGAGTTACTGGGATTAAATAAACCGATTATTGTTCAATATTTTGATTACTTAGGCCAGCTTATCCGGTTCGACCTGGGAGAATCGATGATCTTCAAGCAGAAAGTTACGGAACCTATCAAGGAAAAATTCCCGGCCACCCTGGAACTTACCGTGTTCGGAATGCTTTTTACCCTCCTGATCGGAATTCCCTTAGGAGCCTTTGCCGCCAAACGGAGAAGGTCGGCTCAGGATTTTGGAATCCGGCTCTATGGAAATATTGTCTACTGCATTCCTGTGTTCTGGATGGGATTGATGCTTCAACTGATATTCGGGGTATGGCTTGACTGGTTTCCCATTTCCGGAAGGACCAGTCCAAAAACGTTTGTTTCCACGTTTGAAAAAACGGGTTTTTATATCATCGACACCCTCCTTACAAAAGATTTCGCGGCGTTAGGGGATGTGATGGTACACCTTCTTCTTCCATCAATTACTCTGGGTATCGTGCTCTCAGGTGTCTTTGTACGCCTTACCAGGGCGAACATGCTGGACACATTGAAAAGTGACTATGTTCTGGCGGCCAGAGCCCGGGGCATCCCTGAAAGACGGGTTGTATACAAGCACGCCCTTAAAAACGCTTTCATACCCATTCTTACCATGCTTGGACTCCAGTTCGCCATTTTATTGAGCGGTGCGATCTTAACCGAAAGCACTTTTTCCTGGCCGGGGATTGGACGCCTTCTTCTTGAAAGAATATATGCCCGGGATTATCCCGTTATACAGGGCGTGATTGTGGTTTTCGCACTGTTTGTCAGCCTGGTCTCTCTGATTGTAGATATTGTCTATGCCCTAATCGATCCGCGGATTAAGTACTAGGAGTGAAGAATGAGTATTCGTGCGAAATATTCTCCGGCTCAATTTTTAAGCACTGTTTTTCACACTTTGGTACGGACACAGAAAAAATACGGCGCCGAATGGTGGATTCTGATAGCCGGCGCTATCGTGATATTATTCGTTATTTATATGGCGCTGTTTCCGGGTACGATTGCCCTGTATGATCCCCTCGACCAGAATACCGGGCCGCAAATGGTGGGTCCGGGATCCGGCCATCCGATGGGAACGGATAA
>JBFMGN010000852.1:0-2075 GCA_040752435.1 Spirochaetota bacterium | reverse complement strand
CAGCCAGACACCGAACCTTCCCCATCAACAAGCCTTCCAAGGCATCAGGCTCGTTCGATGCCTCTTCCTCCGTGGGCAGAGCTCCCGCTGTTACCGGCGGCGCATACTCTATCAGAGCTTCGAGGCTTCCGTAGAAAGGCATGTGGGAAAGGAATTATAGGAAAGGCTGGTAGGCAGCGTTCTTCTTAAATCGCCCCTTACGCTGCTCACCAAGCAGGCAGGTATGGATTTCCTGAATGCGCTGGTGCAGCACAAAATCCTGCTCCAGGCCGACATATCTGAGGTAAGCAGACAGCGAGCTAAAACCTTTGATGTGAGAGTTGTTTTTGATTCGCTCGTACTGGTCTCTTGTCAACCGGATTTGGATGGTGCGATTGTTGACCATGCCTCTTTCTTAAACATGGTTTAGAATTTAAGGCTTGTAGTGAGGGATACCCCATACCTATCCTCTTAACACAAAGCTGGGACCTTGGTCGAATTGCCAGACGACTGCTCAATAAGGTTTCACCGAAAATGCCAAATTATTCCGCAAAGATGCTTGAGTCGATTATAAGGCAAACATCCGTCATTGAACGGTCGACCAATCAATTGCTCGAGCGACAAATTCGAGGAACTGAGGGCATTTTAGTTTCTTCTGAGAATACCTCTCGTATTGTCAATTTGCTTCATTGCGAAGTTCATGACTTAAAAAACGGACTTCATGAATTGGGATGGCGACTTTCTGATGACATGTACGAGACGGTATGGCAGCTTGAACAAATAAATGCAGAATTGCTGGAAATAACAGAAATTCTTAGCGCTCCGTTGGCCACCAGATCTCGCGAATTGCGTAACCGAGGCTTGAAGGCTTTCTCGGACGGGCTGTATGAAGACGCCCTTGATGACCTCAAGAATGCTGCCTCATTAAATCGCTATGATTTTATTGTGCACATCACCATTGGAATGATCTATTGGCGCCACCTAGACGACGTCAGCCAAGCAATCGATTCATTTCAAAAATCTGTACGATACGCGAAGCCGGATTCCCCATATTACGCCAGTTATGCGTTATTGAATCTTATGCAAATCGAGTATGCCCAAGGTAACTTCTCCAACGCACTTGAGCATGCCCTTCAAGCCCGGGACTTGGCGGTCAACTCACCAGCAGCGCACTATGCTTGTGCCCAGTGCTACGCAGCCCTTGAAGACAGAGAAAACGCACTGGAGGTTCTTAAAAGGTGTTTGCGGATGGATGTGCGATACGCCCTCCGCTCATATAATGACGGCGCCTTTACTTCTTTTCAGTCCGACCTTGAAGGCGTGTATGGAGCCTTGGCCGAAGAACTCGAAGTAGCTTGCCAAGAAGCGGCTGACTATTATGGAAGGTGGACTTCAGAAGTATATGAGGCGATTGAGAGATGTTCTCGCAGCAACCGCAAAATCACGTGGGAGGCGCTTAAGAAAAATATTGTGCTCACATCGGAGGCCATTGAGCAAGCACAGGCGTTGGCAAAAAGACATCGGTTGTTGGATTCTGTTGACGCCTTTCATATCTTGTACTTCTCCGTTCCTTCTCGAAGCTCTGGTCTCATTGCCGATTTTGGGCGTGCCGTGAAGGACAAGAAGACGTCACCACCAAGCTATACAGATATGGATGCCTGGATATATGTCTTGGGGCGTGAAATCGGATTTTTGCTTGGCTTAGCCTTGGGTTTTCGCGGATGTGTATTGGCTAGCTCCATCGGAAGTGGTTTCGTAACTTCTATTGTATACATTGTTGCAGGTAGTTTAATCGGATATGCAGTTGATTACGTGCGCATGCGTCGATTGTCGATGTTCGCCCGCGCGATAGGAAACCTACAATATCGCCTCTCTCGTCTGGGCAGCGAATTACCCGATTATTCCACTGCGTTTCCCGCTGCTTACCGAAATGCAAACACTGCAAACAACACTCGCGCTTAACGGCGGCGCTGCCACTTCCCACTCTCTAACCGCAATGGCCTCCAAAGAAACCTCTCCGTCATTTTCCTACAGCCGTCTCGCCAGATTCCCTCGCTCCCTACCCCTCCCCTGCCCTTTGCTTCGCAAACGCCTCA
>JBFMGN010000851.1:0-2079 GCA_040752435.1 Spirochaetota bacterium | reverse complement strand
GCACCTCGAAAGAATATTAGAGGAATTAGAGGGAGAAGGATAGAAAATGAAACCATTCCATACCATCGCAATACCTCATAAAGACATTCTCGACGGCAGACTAACCATGGATGTCTTTGCAGCAGATCTCTGGGAAGTAAGCCAAAACAGAGGGCCGGATGAGTATAAGAACGCCGATCTTTTTTTCAGTAAAACGTACCCGACCCAGGGACTTCAAAACCTCTTAAGCATCACCAACAAACGCCTTCAGGGACAGGGAGGGGACTCCGTTATTCAGATTCAAACACCCTTTGGCGGCGGCAAGACCCATTCGCTGATTGCCATGTACCATAAGGCGACCGAATGGAACGCGAAAGTGGTCGTTGTAGCAGGTACGGCACTAAGCGTCGATACAACCCTTTGGAGTCTTCTGGAAAAGGCTCTTACCGGAAAAATTGAAAAAATGGCGGGTTTTACTGCTCCCGGAAAGGATAAAATACGAGAACTGCTCTCTCCCCATCAACCTCTGTTAATATTGATGGATGAGCTATTGGAGTATGTGACCAAAGCTGCCGGAAGGGTGGTAGGGGAAAGCACTTTAGCCGCCCAGACCATTGCTTTCATTCAAGAGCTGACCGAAACGGTCGGTGCTTTGGAAAAAACTTGCCTGGTGGTGACCCTGCCTTCCAGCATTGTTGAGCATTATGATGAATCGGCGGAAAAGCAGTATCAGCAGCTCCAGAAGGTCTCCGGGCGGGTTGAAAAGATTTATACCCCCATTGAGGACAGCGAGATCAACAGCATTATTCGCAAAAGGCTTTTTGCGAGTAGCGAGGAAAAAGGTGCCAGGGAAACCATTGAAGCGTTTTTAGAGTATGGAGAGCGGGAGGGTATATTACCCCAGGGGGTAAGTCTAAGCGAATATCGAAACCGGTTCATGACCTCTTACCCTTTTATGCCGGAAGTAATCGATGTTCTTTATCAACGGTGGGGAAGCTTCCCAACCTTCCAGCGGACGCGCGGTGTCCTGCGTCTTCTCTCTCTTTTAGTACATACCTTAAAATCAAGCGGCGCATTCTATATCAGTCTCTCCAATTTTGATCTTTCCAATCAGGAGATAAGACAGGAACTCTTAAAACATATCGGCGCCGAATATAACAGTGTTATCGCTTCTGATATTACAGACAGGCAGTCAGGATCAAATAAAGTGAGTCGTGCACTCGGTAAAGCTTATCAAGGTCTAAACCTGGGTGTTCGCTCCGCAACGGCGATTTTCCTTTATTCTTTTTCCGGCGGAAGTGAGCACGGCACCAATCTTGGGGAAATCAAACGCTCTGCCACCACTATTGAAAATCCTTCCAGTGTTGTAGCGGAAGCAGTGGATCAGCTTAAGGGAAAGCTATTTTATCTACAAGCCATAAATGAAAAGCTTTTCTTTAGCAATCAGCCCAACCTGAATCGTATCCTCCTCAATCAAATGGAAAACATCGATAAACCGGAGATTAGTAAACAGGAAAAGGATCTTCTTAAACAAAGTATCCGGGGAGACAAACTGAAGGTTTTTATCTGGGAGGATGATCCAGGAAATATTGTAGATTCCGAGGACCTTAAGCTGATCATCCTTAAAGAAGACAATATCCGGGTGATAAGAGATATTTTAAAGTTAAAAGGCGGTATGACTCCCCGAACCAATAAGAATACTGTTTTATTCCTCTATCCCCTGGAATCCGAAAGGAGCAGTTTTGTTAATTCCGTAAAGCGTAAGCTGGCCTTTGAAAGTATTGAACAGGATAAGAAACTGAATCTGTCAGAAGAACAACAGAAAGAGGTTAAAAAAGAGCTTAAAAAGTATTCCGATGAGTTAAGGGAATCAATCAGAAGATTGTACAGACTGGCGGCGGTCCCAGCCAAAGAAGATGCGAAGGAGATCGATCTGGGGATACCCACCTACGGCGAAAGAAAAGCCATTGATCAAGAGGTATACGATAAATTGCGTACCGAAGGAGAAATCCTTGAAAAAATCGCTCCCCTTGTCATCCGTGAAAAATATCTGTCAGGGAAAGGCTGCGTATCCACCCGCAATCTGTATACCGCCTCTTA
>JBFMGN010000850.1:0-2080 GCA_040752435.1 Spirochaetota bacterium | reverse complement strand
TTCAGCTAATCAACAAGCCGGATTCCGGCAAAATTATCCGGGGCAGCGGTGGACTTCGAAAGCTCCGTTGGTCCGCGGGTGGACATGGAAAGCGGGGTGGCATCAGGGTCATTTATTATTGGTTCGAGCCGCAGGAAACCCTTCTTCTGCTATTTGCCTATTCCAAAAGTGAACAGGATGAGCTGACACCGGAACAACTAAAACAACTGAAAAGAGTTGTTGAAGGAGAATACCGATGAAAAAGGAATTATTTGAAGAACTACTCGAAAGCGTGAAACAAGGTGGCGCGATTATGAAAGGCACGATGAAGCCTTCGCGAATTTTTGAGTTGCCCAAGTCTGAGGTACGAAAGATACGGGGACAGTACGGCTTATCCCAAGACAAGTTTGCTACTCTAATGGGGATAAGTGTCGCGACCCTCCGCAACTGGGAACAAGGGCGGCGAAGACCAGAAGGGCCGGCTCGCGTATTATTAAGGGTTGCCGCTACCCATCCCGACGCGCTCCTTGATATTATCAGTAACAAAAAAAACAAGAAAATAGGCTTAACAAGCGCATCAACCTGACGCGGAATAGCCGCATCAGATTCTGGGCATTGGTGACTGCCCGTGCAGGTTATGCACATCGTCAAACCCTTCAGGAGGGATACGAGTGAAATCCAGCAGCGCAACTGCTCAGTTCGGAGCTGCTCACAGAGCATACCACCTTATGAGCGATAGCCCGGCCATTCTTGAGGATACCGCCGCAGATTGGTTGCTTGGCCCACCGTTGAGTACGGTCCTTCATGTTGCCCCTCTTCGCTGGCTTTTTTGGCGACCTCTTTTTGCCAAGGTCCGCCCGATTAGCGTTTTTGTCGTTGTCCGTAGTCGGTACACAGAAGACACACTCGATCGGTCCATACAGGGCGGTTACTGCCAGTATGTCATCCTGGGTGCTGGCCTTGACAGTTGGGCCCTTCGTTATAACAAGCCAGGGGTCGCTGTGTTTGAACTCGATCATCCCGCAACGCAGCAATGGAAGAAAGCACGGATAGAATCACGGATGGGTTCGTTGCCACCACAGCTTACCCTTATTCCCATAGATTTTGAGCACGAGTCTATTGCTGACGTGCTACCCAGTCATGGATTTAACCCTCAATCCAAGGCATTTGTGTCCTGGCTTGGCACAATTTACTATCTCACCCATGGAGCGATTAAGGATGTCTTCACCTCTCTGGCTATGACTTGTGCGCCAGGCAGCCGCATTGCCTTTGACTATTTCCTTCCTAAATCACTGATGTCACCTCCTGACCTGCAACTTTTTGAAGCTCTCGACAAAGGAGGTGCACGTCGAGGAGAGCCGATAATTACACTCCTAAACATGGAGGAGATGGAAGAGGTCTTGCTTTCTACTGGTTTTCAAGTTGTCGAAGACCTGTCTGCTACGGATATTAGACAACGCTATTTGGCCCAAAGAAGTGATGGACTTGACATCCCGGGTTTTGTGCGGCTTTGCTGTGCCGAGAAACTGGGGGCTAGCTAACCCGGCGGTCCAGCCAATCGGTTTGCTACAGGCAACGGGTCTAATACTTTGTACGATTCTCCCCACGATTATTCTCTGGCTTCCCGGTCTAATGATTGGCAAATGAATAAAAGCATAATTTCCAATAGGGGTGAAAGATGATTAAGGTCAACGAATACCTGGAGAGAAAGGTTAAAAGTTGGGGGGTGGAATTTCAACTGTTTGTAGAAAAGACTGTTTCTTACATTGGTTTCTATAAATAAGGAGGATTTTTCATGGGTCAAACCAAAGTATCTATCGTAAAAACGGGTCCCCAGCCGGACTTTCCGGCCATTCGCCGGGGTGTAGAGCGAGCCTTGCGCCTCATTGGGGGCCTTGAAGATATCATCAAGCCGGGGAAAACAGTTCTTTTGAACCCCAGTTGGGTGGCTCCACCCACGGAACCGGAGAAAGGCTGCATCACCCAGGCCGAGGTCACCCGGGCAGTCGCGGACATTGTCCGAGAGATGGGCGCCCGGCCGATCATTGCGGAATCATCAGCTGTAGGGGTGGACAGTAAGAAGGTAATCGAGGGCTCCGGC
>JBFMGN010000085.1:0-9045 GCA_040752435.1 Spirochaetota bacterium | reverse complement strand
AAAAACCCATACGACCAGCCACACACCCATTGAACACCTCGAAGCGTTCTATAAAACTTTCGACGAAGTCCGGCATAATAAATACGATGGAATGATAATCACCGGTGCACCGGTGGAACATGTGGAATTTGATGAGGTAACCTACTGGAAAGAACTGACTGCCATCATGGATTGGTCAATCCACAATGTCACCTCGACTCTGTACATCTGCTGGGCCGCGCAGGCCGGTTTGTATTATCACTACGGAATACCGAAATATCCCCTCGCGGAAAAAATGTTTGGAATTTTTGAGCATCGTGTAAACAATAATCGTGTACCGATTGTACGTGGATTTGATGATGTGTTTCTTGCCCCCCACTCCCGGCACACTGAAATACGTTCCCCCGACATACGGAAAGTACCCAGTTTGGAAATAGTATCCGAATCCGATGAAGCCGGAGTATATATTGTAATCTCCAAGGACGGCCATAAAATCTTTGTCACAGGACATTCCGAATACGATCCAATGACACTCAAGCAGGAATACGACCGGGATATCAACAAAGGTTTAAGAATAGATATACCGAAAAACTATTTTCCCGGTGACGACAATACCAGGCTTCCTGAAGTAAGGTGGCGAAGTCATGCAAATCTGCTCTTTTCCAACTGGCTTAATTACTATGTTTACCAGATAACCCCATATGATATTAATCAGATATGCTGAAATGCAGATTTACCATATTTTTTGCGGAACCATATATCTTTTAAAAGAGCAGAGGTAATAGAATGAATCAAGATACTAATCACGATACTATTGAAACCATAATAAATTTTGCCCTTAAAATGGAAGAAGAAGCGGTGCAGTTTTACAAAAAGTTACAGGTCACGGCACATTTTAACAGGCGGAGAAAAGTAGTCTTCAGCGATTTTGAAAAAATAGAACATAAACATATTGAACAACTGAAAAATTTTCAAAAGGAAGATAGTGCGAAAGAACCTGCCTTCAAAATCCGGGATTTGAAAATAAGTTCCTATGTTGTTGAAGGCGAATTATCCGAGGATATGAGTTATCCGGATGTACTACTCCTCGGGTTCAAAAAAGAGGGCGCCACTTTAGATTTATACCTGCGATTATCGGAAAAAGCGCCCTCCAAAGAGCTACAAGAGCTTTTTTATCATATGGCTACGGAAGAGGCCGCGCATAAGTATTTTTTCGAAGCCATTTACGACAATGAAATTCAAAAGGAAAATTAAACTTTAACCGCAGCATGTTTTTCTTTTCCGATAGCCGCTTTAAATGTTCTACTACAAAATGACTGATCAGCTTAGAAGGTTTCTTCCACGTTAGAACAATCTGCCGGGTAAGACGGTTAGCTTACCAGACAGTCGGCATTCTTCCCCGTTGCCTCAAAATAGAATCTAGCTGAAATTCGTCTTCTTGACAAATATATTTTAGGCATTATAATAAACATTAAATTAACATCTTTCAAAAACCGATGAGAACTGTTAGAAATATAAAAGAGCTGAAGGAAAACAATGCCAGGCGCATATTGAATCAAATTCGTGTTGAACGGGCTGTTATTAAATCCAGTCTCGCCAGAACCTTAAACTTAAGCTTTGCGACGATTTCAAATATCTGTTCGGAATTAGCGGAGAATGGATTTATTCTTATTGAAGAAACGGCGGAATCCACCGGTGGGAGAAAGCCGGTAACTGTACGATTCAACCCAACTGCAAAATATATACTGGCTTTCGATTTCGGCGATGCCCTCTCGTTTGAAATGTCATTGATCGATTTGGATTACAACATAATAAAACATCAAGAAATATCTTTAAGCAAAATCTCATCCCTCGAGCCTGTGCTGGAACTGATTCATAAAACCTACACCCAATTTTTATCAGAATCAAATATACCTGCGACAAAAGTGATCGGAGCAGGGGCGGCTGTTCCCGGTTTTGTAGATAAGAAAAAAAATATGGTTGTTTTAAGCAGTAACGAACTGTTTAATAATGTGTATTTGAAGGAAAAACTGGAAGATTTACTCTCCATGCCGGTGAGCGTCGAGAACGATGCCGACATGGCTGCCTTGTATCAGAGTATTTCATTCAATAAAAAAATGCAAAATCTGCTGTTTCTTCATTTTTCCAGGGGCATAACCCTAGGGATGATTATCGATGGGAAAATTTACCGGGGTGCCGGGGGTTTGTCGGGCGAAATAGGTCATATCAGCATCTCCGATAACAGGACTGTGTGTGAATGTGGGAAAACAGGCTGTTTTGAAGCGGCCGCCTCCCTGCCCAATATGCTGAAGATGTATTATAAGAATAAATATTCCAAAGATGAAATTCTTAATGATTTTGTCAAACTGCTCAATTCATTTATTGAAAATTACAAAGAAAATGAAAAAGAAGCGGTAAAAGTTGTTGATACGGTCAGCAGGGCTATTGGAGTGGTCATCGGACTTTTAATCGATATCCTTAATCCGCAAATGGTTGCCCTGGGTGGCAGTTTAACCCCATTGTTTAAACTGAGCATTAAGGATATCAGGGAGCATGCCCGAGAAAGCTCATCAATTGCAAAAAACATGAAAACGGATATTGTAAACGTAGTAGACGAAAAATTCGGAATAACCCGAGGCTGCGGTGAAGTGGTTTTTCAGGACTGGTTACTGAAATGAGGGTATATTATTGACAAACTTTTTTGAATAATTATTATAGATATTAAAATAAATAGTAAAATTAGTTTCTTAAAATATATTGCCTTGGAGGATCCTGCCCAAGTCAGATGGAATGAGAGCGGCTGATAAAGAAAGAGCGTAGCTCTTTAAAAATATTATGAAGGAGGACTGTAGAATGAAGAGGTATCTTATCGGTCTATCAATCCTTTCTCTGGTCGTCTTTGCCTTTGCAGGCGGGCAAAAGGAGAGTAAAAGTGAAGCGGCCGTAAAACCGGAAGTGGTAACACTCACAATCATCGCTCCCTGGGCGGCGGACGAACTTGAGGGATTCAAACCCGTGATGGCGAAGTTCGAGGAAAAAAATCCCAATATCAGGCTTGAGTATCGAACCGGGAAACCCGAGGATACCGCCACCATCCTGGCGGGACAATTCGCCGTTCAAAAGACGCCGGCGGATGTAATCGATACCCCCTGGCATTGGTACATTGTCGAACAAGCTAAAAAGGGACACGTACTGGATGTATCCGACGTTATCGATCCCTCGGATTACCTCTCCGGTGCCCTGGAGCAGGTAACTGTCGGTGGAAAGATTTACGGCGTATCCAGTATGGGAGGCGTAACCGTTCCGGAGTATCGAAAGTCGTTTTTCGAGAAAAACGGGCTGCCTGATCCCAATAAGCTGAAAACCTGGAATGAGTTTATTGCCCTCCTGGACAGGATAAAGACGATACCGGGAGTAAAGGCGCCTATAGGAAGCGGGAACGGCGTCGGATGGCCGTTTACCAGCGTAGTGGAGAATTGGATTCTGACTTTCGGCGGGGCCAAGCTGCATCAGGAATTGACAGAGGGCAAGGTCGCCTGGATGAGCGACAGGGTACGGGGAATTTTAGTGAAAGAATTGCTGCCGCTTTTGCAGAAGGGGTACTTTGGCGAACCCGATGATTTTGACGCTATTCTCCAGGCAATGTGGAAAGGCGAGTATGGGATTTATATCGGCGATAGTACCGATTCAATGAGCGTCAGCCCCCCCGAAGACAGAGGAGTATTCCTTATGCCCGGGCAGAACGCCGCGGTCCTTTGGTATGACTTCTGGTTTGCTCCGAAATACACCAGGTATCCGGCAGAAACAAAGAAGCTTTTTAAATTTCTGGCAACGGAAGGCCAGGAGATTCAGGTGGGCGGCGGCGGACGCATTTCCACCTATAAAAAAATTACGCCGGCAAGCTATCCCCCGCCCGAGAGAGAGGTGTTCGAGCTCCTTTCAGGGAAGGCAGTCAGGCCGGACATGGATGACACATTAGGCGGAAAGTTCCAATCCACCATTTGGGATCAGCTTAAACTTCTTTGGGCGAATCCCAGTGAAAAAACTCTCGATGAAATTCTAAAAATTATACAAACTGCGGCCGAAGAGACTCTGGCGAGCAAGTAAGTAAACCGCAGGCTGTTTCCCCCGGGCGGCGGAGTCTACCAGCAGGCGTCGGGTGCTGACCCGGGCGGCCGGCTGATAATTTCTGCCGTTGTCGACATGAAATAAAACCGTCGGGGAAACAGCCTGTTTGTAATCGCCGGATATCGGTTTTTAATCTTCATATAAAGGCAGGTTTATGAGAAAAGTTACCCTGGTATTTATATTGCCGGCACTATTAATTGTGGTAATCTTTCTGATTATACCGATCTTTCAGAGCGTATACTTAAGTTTTTTTTCCGAGGAGGGAGAGTATATCGGTCTGGCCAATTACATTGATGTTTTTACCTCTAAAACCGTCATTAATCTCTCCGGTTTTCCGAAATGGCCTCCCTTCGGCGCCCTCATTCACAATTTAATCTGGATCGCCATTCATCTTCCGGTCACCCTTTTTTTGGGTCTTGCATTTGCCACTCTATTACAAAAGGTGAAAGGCGCCGCGGTCATACGAACTTTAATCTTTTTAGGAATGGTTACCCCCATGATCGTGGGCGGGATACTGGTGCGCTTTTTATTTTCCCAGAACGCAGGCATGGTAAGTAATCTTTTTAAGCTCATTGGAATAAAGCAGCTCTATATAACCTGGACATCCCACCCGGAAAGCGCTCTTTTCGCTTTGATTATGACTTCGGTATGGCTGTGGACGGGATACTGTCTGGTTGTTTATATGGCAGCGCTCACCACCATTCCGAAGGAATATCACGAAGCTGCACAGATAGATGGTGCCTCCCCTTTCCTCTGTTTTCGTTATATCACCTTCCCCCTTCTTAAACCGGCTACCGGTATCATCATAATCATGTCGGTAATATGGGAGCTCAAACTCTTCGACATTGTCTATGCCGCCACACTGGGAGGTCCTGGTGGTTCTACAAACGTCTTAGCCCTGGAAATGTATGTAACCGCCTTCCGTTATTTCGAGATTGGCAAAGGAACGGCGATTGCAACTCTATTAACCCTCTTTACTGCGATTCCGATTGTTGCCATGGTGAGATCGGCGGTGAAAGCATGAAGGGGAGACCCATGACCATAAAAAGGATTTTTCTGCATGCCTTCGCCTGGATGTGTGGGGTCATTTGGGTCCTCCCCTTCATCGGTATAATCATGGCTTCCTTAAGACCTTATAGTGAGATCGTCAGCGGCTGGTGGGACTTTACGGAATTTAATCCCTCGATTGGTAATTATCTTCTGGTTCTGTTTGAAACGACCATCCCTATGCTGCGTCCCCTCTTCAATTCAATGGTTGTTTCCCTGCTGGGCAGTTTTACCCCTATGATTCTGGGTGGACTGGCGGGCTATGCTTTTGCCAGGCACCAGATCCCCTTTAAACAGGGAATTATTATTATTCTGCTTTCCCTCCTGGCCATACCATTGCAAATGATTTCTGTACCGATTTTTCGCATGATGAACGGATTAGGGTTTCTGGATTCTTTTATCAGTGTAACCATTTTTAACACCGCTACAGCCATTCCCTGGATCATTTTTTTTATGATGAATTTCTTTAAAGCCCAGCCAATGGAGGTGGAAGAGGCGGCAAAGATAGACGGCGCTTCTGTCTTTCAGCTTTTCTGCCGCATTGCTCTTCCCCAGGCTGTACCGGCTTTGATCTCCGTATTTACGCTCCAGTTTGTCTGGTGTTGGGTGGATTTCTTTCTCCCCTTGATTTTTCTCTATTCTCCAGAGAAGTATGTCGCCATCCAGGTTATTCCCATGCTTCGCGGTCAATTTATCGCGAACTGGGGGGCCTTATCCGCTGCCTCGGTTCTGGTGACCGCCGTACCTTTTATCCTTTTTCTGGCGCTCCAGAAATATTACATCCGGGGTTCGGTTGGCTGGCTCATAGAAAAGTAAAGGATGATATAAATGACGAACGAGAAGGCCATAAAAACCGCGCACCTCGCCTGTGAATTATCACTGGACCACCTCACCTGTGATCAGGTGCTGGAAGCATCAATTACGCTTTTAGATGAGCACGGCTTGAGTCTGTCCTCGGAACGAACGAGAAAATTTTTTTCTTCAATTCCTGGCGTGCATTTTCACAGTGAGCGTGTTTGTTTTAAAAAAGCAATGGTCTATGATTACCTGGAAAAAATGCGGGCTCAGGCCGGGCCGGTGGAGCCTGCGGCCTCGTTTTCCCTGGGAGAGCCGTGGTCCTGCTTAAACTGGGTGGATTTGCAGAAAGGAGTCATTCGCGGGGCAAATGAGGAGGACCTTATCCGGGCTGTACGCTTCCTGGACTCTTACGGTGTAGAGGGGTTTGTACCTCCCGTGGTCTTAAGTTCATTGCCTCCGGCCTTAAGAGATTTGCACGGTACCAGGATCTGCATGGAAAACTCCTCCCAATACGGCGCACCCACGCACACTCCCGGAGAGAAAGAGCTGGCTTTGTATAAGCAAATGGCACACGTGGTTCAGCACAAGGTGTGGATTCTGGCAATGCTGATTATAAGCCCCATGAGGTTTGACAGTGCTGTCTGTGAGTTTGTTCTTGATCATATCCTTGACAAAGAGCTTTCCATCGAAATGACGGCGGGTATGCCCTGTACTGGAAGCACAGCGCCGTTGATTTTTCCCGCGGCTTATGTTCAGAGTCTGGCTGAAGCGCTGGCGGCCACTCTATTCATACATGCGATTACCCATGAGTATCCATTCCCCTACTTAAGAAGCGATCCGTTCGATATGCAGTATGGTAACTATTGTGTGGGCAGTCCCGAATACAGCCTCCTGGATTTAGGGAGCAGGCGGATATTTCAACATTTAACAGGCCGGCCCAGAGAGTGGGGATACTTGCTCTCCATGAGCAAATGGCCGGATCAACAGGCGGCTCATGAAAGAACGGTAAGCTGCTGGCTGCAGGCTCTCTCCGGTGCAGTGCATTTCAAAGGTGCCGGGCAGCTCTCCTCTGATGAGGTCTTCAGTCTGGAGCAGGTGGTCATCGATAGAACGATTATGCAGGGCGCAGAGCGGGTTATGCGAGGGTTGAAATGGGAAACATCGCCCGATCGCAGTTATCAGGTACTGAAGGAGGGATTTGCCAGAGGGTCGTTTCTCGATCACGATTCCACTCTGGAGGAATATGTAAATTTTTACAGTGACCGGGAGCTTTTCCCAGCCATGAATCTGAATCAGTGGAACAGCCGTAATAAGCCGACGCCGCTATCCATGGCGGGTGAGATTATCGGGAAAAACCTGGCCCGGAATACATTTCAGCGTGATGAACTTGAGATCCGTGAATTAAGAAAAATATGCGAATATGGAAAAAAGTTAGAAGGATTCTATGGCTTCCCAGGGTCTCCGCTTCTGTAAGCGTATAATCTCATTCTCTTTGAAGTCGCTCCATAGACGACGACAGTCTGGACTTCGGGACAGGTAATTTTACCATATCCCTGTGGGCTAAGTATCCTTCAGACCTGTCTGGATATAAACTATTATTCGCCAAGTCAGTGGTCATCTCTGTCTGGGTCGGCGTTATGGGAATGGTGGATTATCCCAGCGTCGGACAGGTCGCGATGAGGGTAATAGAATTTGATAATACCGTAGAATCTGTCGATACGAGCTGCGGCGATAACACATGGCGCCATTATGTGTTTCTCCGAAATGAAGCCAAACTAAGTTTGTATATCGACGGCACTCTGGACAGGGAAGCGGGCGACGTACCGACCGTGGGATATGTAGAAAAGTTTGGGAAGCGCATGTACCTTAAAACGGGTTTTTATCCGCGGCTTCCTCCCTGAACGGATTTCTGACGGTTATGCCGGAATAAATCTGCCCATGGTTTAAGTCTTCCGTCAGAACTGTTTTACACCCAGCCTGTTCCGCTGTCGCGATAATCAGGGCGTCCCAATATGAAAGACCGTACTGAAGATGTGTCTGGATTGCCCTGGTAACCGTCAGCCGATCCAGGGCTGTGATTTCCAGGAACTGAAACCCATTTATGAGAACCTGGGCATCTTCCGTAGACACGGGATTGCCTATCCGCCTGGTAACAGCAATGAAAAACTCGCCCAATACTTGCGCGGAGGCGACAAGGTTCCTGTTTTTTATTCCCTCTCTTAAGATTTCCTGCGCTTTATTCTGTTTTTGTTGATCGTATGTATCATAGGCATACACCAGGATGTTTGTATCGAGAAACACAGGTTCAGTCATACAGATCTTCCCGTTTCCAGGTTCGCTTCCCCATGTTCCGGCTGAAACGCTTGAAACCCGTTTCCAGCTCCCCAGCCCATTGGTTTTTTTCAGCTTCGGAATACGTAGAAGCCAGGGTTACGAGATAGTCCCGCACCATTGCTGTCAGCGTCGTATTTTTATCGATGGCGATTTTCCGCACTTTCTTAATGATATCATCATCCATACTTAGGGTGATATTGGACATACTGTCTCTCCATTTTCAACGTAATAAGGATAAAACTTATTATGGTAAGTTCATGAATCATTGTCAATAACTTATTCGGTAGAATCAATGCTTTGTAATAAAAATTACCCATATTTCTACGGATGTCTTCGGATTCGGGAGGATTTATACCTATACAAGGTTTATTGGGAGGGACATTATGAAAGCCTTATATTATTTCTTCATTAAAAACATAAGAACAATTCTGCTTTTCCTTATCCTTTTCACAACCATTGCAGCCATCAGTTTTGCCCAGCAGGAGGGCAGTGTTGTCGTGTGTGTTACCTCTCTCATTTTCCATTTTCTTCCTATTCGCAATTCGTGGATATATCTCGCGACACAGTCATGCCGAGTTCATGGTCAATGGCTATGTTTTTCAAACGTAACGTTGCAATTAGCGCAGAAATTAGTGCATACGATCCGAGTGGGTTAACGTAGGCTGCACGCAATGTTAGGCGGCACTTGTCTCCAATTTGATATCTTCTGGTGTCATTGGACAATTTCATATCGCAACCAAAATACGTCGCCTTCAAATC
>JBFMGN010000849.1:0-2080 GCA_040752435.1 Spirochaetota bacterium | reverse complement strand
CGTTGTGAAAGGTTATTTATTATAGACTCCACATCCCATTCTTCGAGAGAAAGTTCTCTAAAGTTTGTCAAGTCTTTAAGCCGCCTGACGATGGACGTAAGGCGGTCGACTTCCTGCTTAATAATTCGTAAGCTTTCAATGACCAGTTCCCCAGCCTGTAAATCGCTTAAGAGGAGTTCAAGATTTTTCTGAGCCAGGCTTATGGAAGTGAGCGGGTTTTTTATCTGATGGGAGAGAAAGGCAGCCACTTCATGCCAGCCAATTAATTTTGACTGTTCCAGCAGCATTTTTTCTTTTTCGTCAAGAATATCCAGCATACCGTTTATTTCGGAACCAAGCCTTTTAAACTCGTATCCTTTTAAAGGAACAATCCTGAAATTGCTTTCCCCTGATTCTACCTTCCTCATCCCGTCCAATAATAGCCGCAACTGGCGGGTAACCGCGTTGGAAGTTATAAAAAAAAGAAAAAGAAGTAAGCTCCCCTGTATGATAAGAAAAATGGATAGAGAGATTACCCCATTGATCAGGGTATCGTTTTTCAATATTTTAAGCCGGGTATACTCCTTATTGATATTCTTTAGATTTTCGATGAGAGATCGAATTTTTCCATCAGGATTCATTCCCGTGTTTCGGTACAGAGCAAATGAATTTCCTATTGCTTTCTCAATGACCGGATTTTGAGTGATATTAGTAAAACTTTTCAGTATACCGGCTGCAAAAGGGATTGTCGTAACCAAAGAGAGGAATATGGAAAAGGAAAAAATCATGAAAAGTTTTGTCTGAAGTTTCATATTGCCATTAAAATGGTATCTCCGATATTTTATTAAAGACAACTGTTTTTTCAGGTTTTTTATAATTCCATAAAACTCCTGCGTCAAAGGCTGTATCCTCCGGCAGGATGATTTCGACCCTGACAGTAATCTCTTTTTTTGCCAGATCTTCAAATTCCGTAACCCGACAGACCGGGATATTAAAAAAACTCATAAAAACCGAGTAAGCGGCCGCCTTGTTTACGGTTTTATGCACTTTACCGGTTTCGGGATAGTTGATAAAAAATTCATCCAAGACAGGATCATAATATATTTCATGTGTTATGGAAACGACACTGCCCTCCCCGCATCCGGCGGATACTTTAACCCCTACAATGTTACCGGAGTTTATAAGTTCTTCAATATCTTTATTAATCCCGTTTTTGACCTCGACTGAAATGTAAATATTTTCAAAAGACCGCGAAACTCTGAATAGAAGCTCCGGATCCGAGAGAGGTCGTATAAAACCGAAGAGAAGACCTAATGAAATAACCACATCCTTTATAAAAGCATTCATACTACCGCGATAGACTACTTCTCACTCTTCTTTAGTAACATACAGAACTTCTTTGGCAGCGAGGTATTTTTTATACAACCGTTCCTGATCGCTTTCCCTGAATAAACTCCCAAATCCGGATACAAAACCCCAGATCTGCCATGAAGCAATTGAAAAAACACCGTCATACCATTTTAAACCCATTGCAAGATTCGCTCCGATTTTAACACCTGTTGCAACAACAGGCCACGCCAGGGAAGTAAATCCTCCAATCAGCCTGTTTCTCTTTCCGATAACCGCCATATCCTGGAGAGTGGCGGCCGCCAAAGCCTCCTGGATTACGGGATCTTCCGTCTCATAGACGTCGGAGTATTTCTGCCTGTAATTGACCGGTTTTGCCACTAAAAGCCCAGTCCCTACACCAAACGTTACAGCCCCCGAACCGGCAAGAGCACCGCAGGTTATATATTTTGTGGCAGTATCCCAACTCTTATTATTCTCCGAGAGAGAAGCTGTTATTTTATCCCCTGCAAACCACATAACTCCGGCTCCACTTAACAGGAGACCGCCGACGACCATCGTTATTATGGCCCCGGTCTTTTTACTGGCGCTTTCCTCTTTCTCCCTGACATAACCGTCCAGCAGGCGGAAGGCTATCTGTGGACTTGTTTCCTCGCAGAAAAGAAGCTTTGGGGCAACGAGAGATAGGACTACAATAATTAGTATCATTTTTTTCATTTTTTTCTCCTAAACTATATAATGTTAAATCTAAAAT
>JBFMGN010000848.1:0-2081 GCA_040752435.1 Spirochaetota bacterium | reverse complement strand
TCAAAGCCGTTGAAGCCGGCCTGGAAATGCAGATAGCTACCACTCAGTAGTTCTAAATCTAAAAAACTCACATGCACGAAAACGATATGTAATCCGCATCGGCCAGCAGGATAACTAGTGAGTATACCGCAAATATGTGGTATATGTAACCCATATACTGCAAAACTGCTGTATATCACGCCCAATTGGGCACTTTTGCTTCAAATCCGCTTCCTTTTCTCCCTACTCACCATCTCTTCTGCTGGTATATTAAGCCAAATCCTGCAAAAAAGCAAGTGTATTGAAGCACAAAGCTGTTTTTGGTCGTATAGTTATATAGAAACCATCGCTATAGAGCTTCTTTGTGCAGTGTAAATGGTTTTTCTGATTCAAAGGGAGGGAATTGCATTTGGAAACGCAGAAACCAAAACTGCTTGACCAACTCCGCCAGACTATGCGATTGAAACACTACTCCTTTCGGACAGAAAAGAGCTACGTGCACTGGGCCCGGCGGTACATCCTGTTTCACCACAAGCGACATCCTGGAGAGATGAGAGCCCCTGAGATACAGTCATTTCTGAACTGGCTGGCGGTAGATCAGCGGGTATCCGCATCTACTCAGAACCAGGCACTTAATGCTTTGGTATTTCTCTACAAACAGGTATTGGATATTGAAATCGGTTTCATTGATGCCATTCGGGCTCGGAGACCAAAACGCCTTCCAGTGGTACTGAGCCAAGAGGAGACTCAGAGGGTGCTGTCTCTTCTGTCGGGGGTAAACCATCTGATTGCAAGCCTGCTTTATGGGAGTGGGTTACGCTTGCTGGAGTGTCTTCGCCTGCGGGTAAAAGACATCGATTTTTCCTCCAAACAAATTGTTGTCCGTGATGGTAAAGGGTTCAAGGATCGAGTCACGCTTTTGCCCGAGACGATTATTCCAGAATCGAAGGAGCATCTGGTGCGGGTGAAAGCTCTCCATGATGATTTCCTCGGACGGGGATACGGGGATGTGGAACTGCCCTATGCGTTGATGCGAAAGTATCCGAATGCGGGCCGTGAATGGGGATGGCAGTACGTATTTCCTGCAAAGAGCGTCTCTACCGATCCAAGGACAGGGGTCAGGAGAAGGCACCATATTCATGAAAGTGTTTTGCAGCGCGCTGTGAGAAATGCAGCACGACTTGCAGGTATTTGCAAACCCATGGGGTGTCATACGCTGAGGCACTGCTTTGCCACTCATCTTCTGGAATCGGGAACGGATATTCGCACGGTTCAAGAGCTTCTGGGTCATAGCGATGTGAAGACGACGATGATCTATACCCATGTGATGAAGAAACCGGGAATCGGCGTGCGCAGTCCCCTGGATCTATTTCCAGTCCGATGTTCTCTCACTCCATGAAATCCAGCGTGAGGAAGTAATGGTGCAACGTATGCTAAGAGAATCAACGATTACCAAGCCTTGAAGGCAAAATCCACTCTTCTTTGAATGATAGTGGAAAAACGATGCTCTTCGATTTCTCCTTAAAACCCAAAGGCTCACTTTCTATCGACACCGCCTGCAGAGCGATTCACACTCATGCCGGCGTGTTGTTCCGAGGGCGACTGCGATGGTGTCTTGAGTGAGAAAGCTCCCCTCCATTTTGGGGAAAAGTATAGCAAAGTTTTTTCGCGTGTTCAGCCCTAAACCGAGTTTGCTTCAGGGCAACGTAAAGGCTTAAGAAATACCAGACCCGTAATGGCATAGTCGGCTATGAGCAGGAGGTCGAGCTCCAGGAGACCGAGGAACCAGTTCTCCCTGCATACGAATGACCTTCACGGTTTTGTACTTCCTTTTAAAGAAGAAGGCGACCTGGCAGGCGGCTTGAGTCGAATTTCAGCCCTCGTTCAACAGATACGCAATAACCAGGAACATGTTCTTCTCATAGATGCGGGTGATACCATTATGGAAGATCATCATCCGGCTTAACGATCCGGTGAAAACAGCACAGGAATACGTTCCCAAACTCCGAAAAGAAGCCGATATAGTGATAGTTATTACCCATCAGAAACTTGCCAAAGATTACGAAATTGTGGATTAATTATTTTAATACGACGTTTCTAAA
>JBFMGN010000847.1:0-2081 GCA_040752435.1 Spirochaetota bacterium | reverse complement strand
AAAGCAGGATTAAATATAATCAGGTTTTTGGGGGTGTAACGGTCTCGACTGGGGTCGTCTGGATTATAGGCTGCAGGTGGAGCGCCAGTCTCCTTAAACATGGCACAAAAAAATAACTGCAGATAACGCAGAATACGCTCTGGCTGCGTAATTAGCGGCCACGGGTACCCGGAATGCAGTCCTGAAGTCCGGTGTTACTTGTAAGAAACCAGGACTTACCTTAGCCTTGTTGTCCGGAGAGGGTTAAGGGAAAAATTACCGGACTTGAGAGAAAAAAGGTAGGCTGTTTCACCTCGTTTTCTCTTAGAATTAAGAAACAGCTAAGCTTGTAGAAGTCTATAGTTCGCACTTCAGGACGCGGGTTCGACTCCCGCCATCTCCACTAGAGAGCCGGCAGTTTATCCGAAGAAGCTGTCGGCTTTTTTATTGCTGCGGGAATCGAAACGAGCGAACGCCGACCGGCCAGGGAGGATGAGCACACAGGATGTGTGCGGCAGTGAGCGAGGCGGCCTGGACAGAGCCGACAGGAAGTTGGCGATGGGAAGGCGACTCCCGCTATTTCCAATGGTGTAAGTTATTACAACATAAAGAATTAGATGAAACAGACACGGTGATTGTGACCAGTCTGTACGACCAGGAGGTTACAATTCATGAGATATCACGAACCTTTTATCTTGCTGCCGCGTAAGGCCGGCAGAAAAACAATCTGGTATTACCGGGTCTGGCTGGCAGAGGGGCAGCGCTCCACCGCCCGGTCAACCGGGCAAACCTCTAAAAGTGCCGCCAAAGCCTACTGCCGGGAACTGGAACGCCGGGGCGAGCTGATTCCTAAGAAAGATAAACCCGCCAGACCGAAGCCTATGACCTTCGGCGATCTGGCGCTTGATTTCTGGACATGGGGTACCAGTGAATACATAAAAACCCGGCTCCGTTTTTCTGATCCCAAACAGCCGGCCATCAGTGAGCGGTATTGTCATGATATGAGCCGGATTGTAGACTTGTATCTCCTGCCAACCTGGAAGCGTCGGCACCTTGAAAGTATTACGCCGCAGGAAATCGAGAGTTTTGCTCTGCGCCTGCGTGATAATAACGGCCTGTCCGGCAAAAGAGTCAATAATATTATCAGTTGTTTCCGCCTTATGCTGGGCGAGGCCAGGCGGGCGGGTCTTATCACCTGGGATCCCCGCGAAAAAGGCATTATCCGCGCCCTGGGGAATGCCCCCAAGCGCCGCGGCCGGCTGACAGTCGAAGAAGTGCTTAAGTTGTTCGCGAACGAAAACATTGAAACTGCCTGGAAAGGCCATCTCCTCTACCGGGCAGTCAATTTGACAGCCGCGGCGCCCGGCGCCCGGCAGGGGGAACTCCTCGCCCTGCGGGATCAGGATGTCCATGATGATTACCTTTTAATCAAACACTCCTACTCACATGGTTACGGCCTTTTGCCCACTAAAACCAGGAGAGCCCGCCATGTCCTCTCCCTACCCGTGTACGTCAGACGATTGAGCCGTTCCTGGGTTCAGGCGGTTATATCTTCTCAATGAACGGCGGGCTGGCACCATGTTCAGGCAACCGGGTGACCGGAGCGTTATATAAAGCCCTTGAGGCCATCGGTGTCAAAGACCGCCAGCTGAGAAACATCACTTTTCATAGCTGGCGGCATTGGCTGAACTCCCTTTTAAGGGCATCCGGGGTGCCTGACGATTTGACAAGACGGGTAACCGGGCACGAAACCCCCGAAATGACTGATTTATACACATCATATGTTTCTGAAGATTATGCCCCGGTAATGGCGGTGCAGAAGAAATTATTCGGATGATAGACTCCAATACTAAAAAAGACATCATCAAGATGATGAAGGATATACTCCCCCCTGAACGGTATGAGAAATGGCGGAAGGAGTTCGAGAAAGAAATTAAAGCGCCCGAAACCCTGTATCGTAAGTTAAAAAACTATCCCATTTTAAAAGAGGGAGAAACCCATCGAATCACGGACAAGATTGAAATAGTCGTTAATGAACCCGCGGCTGAAGCCCAATCAATATTAGGCGGAGAGGACGCCTATTCACGTGATTTCATCGCTGA
>JBFMGN010000846.1:0-2082 GCA_040752435.1 Spirochaetota bacterium | reverse complement strand
CGGGCGGATTTTGAGGATTTGTTGTATCAAACTTCGCGCTTAGCCGGTACTCCCGCGACCGAGGTAACGGTTGTCCCCACCGGTATACAGGTGGGACACGGGGTAAAAGTCGCAGCCACTCAGCGGATGTTCATCCAGGGATCACTGCAGTCCACCGGTAATGTCTCGGATGTGGCAATAGAAGGTGAAGGGTTTTTCAGGGTTCTCCTGTATGATGGTACCTATGGTTATACCAGGGACGGCTCCTTTAAGATCGACAGTAATGGACAGTTCGTCACTTCTAACGGTTACAAGGTACTGCCGGAAATAGTACTGCCGGATAATTTTATACGTGAGAGCGTTACAATTTCCCAGGATGGGAGAATCAGCGTAAAAGTCGCGGGCAATGATAATCCAATAGAAATCGGCCAAATGGAAATCTACAGGTTTGTCAACCCTACAGGTTTACAATCAGTAGGTGAAAATCTGTTTAAGCTGTCAAATGCTTCGGGCGAACCGGTTCCAGGACGGCCTGGCTTCGACGGCATGGGTAAGGTTATCCAGAAATTCCTCGAAATGTCCAATGTTTCCGTGGTCAAGGAGATGGTGAATATGATTGTTGCGCAGAGAGCTTACGAACTCAATTCCAAAGCGATACAGACTTCAGATACTATGCTCGGTATTGCTACAAACCTTAAGCGCTAATAGTTATGGGAAGATCAAAACAGCGGAGTAATCGGCATGGAAATAAATGATATTGGGATGCTTCAATATAAGAATCTGGAATTAAAGGAAGCTCGTTTAAAAAAGGACTATAAATACGATAATAACGAGCTTCGTGAAGCCTGTCTTGATTTCGAAGCGATTTTTATTAAACAAATGCTTGATGCTATGAGAAAGACAGTCCATAAAGCAGGTGTGATGGACGGTGGAATGGCTGAAACTATTTTTGAGGATATGCTGTACGATGAGTATGCAAAAAAGATTTCCAGGACTGCCAAATTAGGCCTGGCAGAGATGCTGTACCGAGAGCTTTTGTTCAAAAATAAATAAAATACGTATAAAAAAATATACATTTCTATAGTACCGCCAATCGAAAAAATTTTTATAATCTGATAATTCTTTATAAGCTAATGAAATAAAATAAAGCTGAAATTAAGCTGATTTGGCATGCTTTTTGCAATATTTCACTAGAATGAAAGTAGATTCTACGGTAAGCTCGAAAACTACGATCCAAACTTATTTCGACAAAATAAGACGCATACCACGTTTGAATTTTCAGGAAGAACTGGAACTGGCCCGCAGAATTGAGAAAGGCGATAAAGCAGCCAAGAAAAAACTTATTGAAGCAAACTTGAGACTTGTTGCTAAAATAGCAAGAGATTATGTGATTCCGGATGTAAGCCTCCTTGACCTGGTTCAGGAAGGGAATATCGGTCTTATAGTTGCGGCTTCAAAATATAATTATAGAAAAAAGGTTAAATTCAGTACTTATGCGGCCTGGTGGATTAAACAGGGAATAACCAGATACATCGAGAAAAGGAGGAGGGTGATTCGCCTGCCCCACAGAAAAGAGGAACTCCTGAAAAAAATGCAGAAAACATTCAACATATTGGCACAGAAATATCTCCGGACTCCCTCCATGCGAGAAGTCGCCGATGAATTGCAGGTAAGGGAGCAGGATATTCTTACATTGTTTGAAGTTTCCAAGAGGACTGCTTCCGTAGATTCCACAATAAACGATGATTCGTCTAGCCTCCTTGATACCTACGCAGACAAAACATTCTGCCCTGATACATGGCTGATAGAAAAAACTATGAAAGAACAAACAATGAGATTCCTGGAACAACTTTTGGAGAGAGAAAAACGAATTCTGCTGTATCGTTTTTCTTTTTTTGGTAATAAAAAATACACCTTACAATCAATCGGCAATATGTTCGGGATTTCCGCCGAAACTGTCCGCCAAATCGAAAAAAAAGCTCTCCGGAAACTTAAAATCCATGCTGATGAGTTGAAAGCCTACGTATACAACGACTGATGTACAACTATCGGAATACAAGGGTGTACTTTTCCCGGCTTGACCAAAGAGGAGTTAACGCATAA
>JBFMGN010000845.1:0-2092 GCA_040752435.1 Spirochaetota bacterium | reverse complement strand
TGGAACGGGAGGAACAATTACCGGCGTATCAGAGGTGATTAAGAAAAGAAAACCGGGATTTAAAGCCATTGCAGTTGAGCCCAAAGACTCTCCGGTTCTCTCCGGAGGAAACCCAGGGCCGCATAAGATTCAAGGAATCGGAGCTGGTTTTGTGCCTGACATTCTTAGGAAAGATTTGATCGATGAGATAATTCAGGTGAGCAATGAAGATGCTTTCCAGACAGCGAGAAAATTAGCCAAACAAGAAGGTCTGCTCGTAGGAATTTCATCCGGTGCTGCAGCTTGGGTAGCGATACAAGTTGGTAAAAGAGAAGAAAATAAAGGCAAACTTATAGTCGTAGTTTTACCGGATACGGGAGAGAGATATCTTTCTACGGATTTATTCAAATAATTTTTTTCTAAGAGGTAGGTGATGATAATGTTATGGATTATGCTTAGGCCTCTAAAAAGGCAATTCCCTTAAAACGATTAACATTCAATATAAAAGAGGAGGTTTTTGATGTCTAAGACAATCGCGGAGATTAATGAGAAGATAAGGAATGGGGATGTTGTTGTAGTTACTGCAGAAGAAATTATTGATATCGTCGAAGAAAAGGGGCTTAAACAAGCTAGCCAAGAGGTAGATGTGGTTACGACAGGTACTTTTGGTCCGATGTGTTCATCCGGAGCCTATTTTAATATTGGCCATTCTAAGCCGAGGATAAAACTCGGAGGAGGAGAAGTTTATATCAACGACATACCAGCTTACGGAGGTTTTGCTGCCGTGGATTTGTATATCGGCGCAACCGCTTTACCAAAAGATGACCCGCAGAATAAAATCTTTCCCGGTGAATTTAAATACGGCGGAGGGCATCTGATACAGGATTTGGTCGCCGGTAAAGATTTGAGGCTCGAGGCTACTGCTTATGGGACAGATTGCTATCCCAGAAAGAAGCTAGAGACATTTATAAATATTAAAGATTTAAATGAGGCTGTGCTTTTTAATCCCAGAAATGTCTATCAAAACTATAACGTCGCTGTCAATCTTTCGGACAAGCCCATCTATACCTATATGGGAACGCTCAAACCCAAATTGGGCAATGCCAATTATTGCAGCGCCGGACAATTATCTCCGCTTTTAAATGACCCACATTATAAGACAATCGGCATTGGTACAAGGATTTTCTTAGGCGGCGGCATTGGCTATATTGTTTGGCATGGCACTCAGCATAATCCGACAGTCAAAAGAAAAGAGACTGGTATCCCTCAGGCTCCTGCCGGGACGCTTGCAGTATTGGGTGATTTAAAACAGATGAAATCGGATTGGCTCGTCGGTACTTCTTTCCAGGGTTACGGAGCAACGCTTACCGTGGGTATTGGTATCCCCATTCCGATTCTTAATGAGGAGATTTGCCGATATACTGCGGTGAAAGATAAAGATATCGTGACTCAAATAGTTGATTACAGCAATGCTTATCCCAATTGCATACCAGGAAGTCTGGGTGAGGTAAACTACGCCCAGCTTAAAAAGGGCAGAATAACAATTCAGGACAAAGAGGTTCCGACAGGAAACCTCTCAAGCTATTCAAAGGCTGTGGAGATTGCGGAAAGCCTGAAAGATTGGATTGCCAGAGGTGATTTTTTTCTAAGCCAGCCCGTGGGGTATCTACCGAGCCAAGAATCGGGCTATTCATTTAAGCCCTTAAAGGAGAGGCCGTTCGGAGATAAGCTATGAAAATATTGCTTGCATATTCGATTCTATAGGAGTAAATATAGTGCTATACACAAATTAAGAACACAGGAGAAATATGGCAAAAAGACAAGTTTATATGGATCACAATGCGACCACGCCGCTCCATCCCGAGGTTAAAAAGGTAATGATAAAGGCCTTGGAGGATTTTGGCAACCCTTCCAGCCTTCATGCTTTCGGCAGGCACACAAGAAAACTTGTCGAGGAAGCACGGGAAAATGTAGCTACGTTTCTGGGCGCTAAAGCTGAGGAAATTATCTTTGTGGGTAGCGGCACAGAAGCAAATAATACGGTGCTATCAATTTTTGCCTGCCCGTCAAAAAAGTGCAATTTTCACGGTAAAGCCGCTGCAGAGATAGTTAC
>JBFMGN010000844.1:0-2093 GCA_040752435.1 Spirochaetota bacterium | reverse complement strand
AATTTTCTCCTGGTTGAAACACCAATCGATTTTACCGTTGAGATAGGAGAGACGGTGTGGATTAAATTCAATCTGGACCGGGTCAACTTTTTCGACCGGAAGAGCACCTTAAATTACCTTTAATCTATTAAGGATATCAATATGGCGAGAGTTGTTTTACAGAATGTGTCCAAACGATATGGGGACTTTGAAGCGGTAAAGGATTTGAGTTTTGAATGTCATGAAGCCGAGTTTTTCTTTATTTTGGGACCTTCCGGCGCTGGTAAGACAACTATCATCAGTCTGATCGCCGGTATCCTGCCTATAACGCGGGGAGAAATTTATATTGGTGACAGGATGGTCAATAAGGTCCAACCGCGGTTCCGGGATGTCGCAGTGGCTTACGAAGCTTATGCCCTTTATCCAAACTTGAATGTGTACGGGAATATGGCATTTCCTTTGCGTGCTCCTATCAGAAAAGCTAAATATTCGCATGAGGAGATTGATAAAACAGTAAGAAATATCGCCGCGATCCTCCAGATAGAGGACCTTTTGGAAAAGCTGCCTGGTCAGCTTTCCGGTGGACAAAAACAGCGGGTTGCTTTAGGCAGAACCCTAGTACGCCACCCGGCGGTATATTTGCTTGATGAACCTATCGCCCATCTGGATGCAAAATTAAGACACAGGATGAGAGGTGAACTGAAAAGACTTCAGAGGCAGATAGGTGTTTCGGCGATTTTTGCTACTCCCGATCAATCAGAAGCGGTGTCTATGGCTGACCGGATCGCGGTGATAAATAAAGGCGAATTACATCAAATAGGAACTCCAAAAGAGCTTTTTGACAATCCTTTAGATCTATTTGTCGCCACCTCTTTAGGAGATCCAAAAATGAACATTTTGGACGGCAAGTTTACCAAAACAAATGGAGAACTGTTTTTTCACACAAACGATCTGAAGCTTGCAATACCATCTGAAATAAAGACCAGACTGGAAAAGAAAAGCATTCCGGAGGAAATTAAGCTTGGTATAAGACCTGTTGATTTCAATATTTCAAAAGAAAAACGCACCCCGGTTTCTCTTAAAGCGGAAGTAGAGTTTGTACAGTCCATGGGAGGTCATCAGGTTCTCACCTTGAAGTTCAACAAAGAATTAATCAAAACCAAATTAAGCTTAGATCAACATTTTGCCGCCGGTGAAAAGCCTTGGATTGATGTCAATATGAATAAGGCCTATTTCTTCGACAAAAAAACCGGGTTAACTGTTTTATCACCTGGAACTATTTAATTCTTGAAGATGGAGGTTCTTGCAAAAATAGTAAGCCCCCTTCGAGGGCGAGAAGCTCGGGCTGGTATATTGGGTAGCCGCGGAATCACGCGGAAAACACGGAATATAAGAAATTTAGTATTTCTTTGTATTGTAAATATTTAAAATATTTCCGTGTAATTCCGTGTACTTTCGTGGCTAATTTCCCTTGATTTTTGAAATTGGATCGCTGAAATATGCCCAGCTTATTTATGGAAGTGGGCTTTTAAAAATTATTTAAATTTTTTAGGAGGTAAGCTAATGGACAAAGGAAAAAAAATTTTTGGAGCTACGGTTGTACTGCTTTTCATTTTTACTCTGCAAATTGTCTGGGCCGGCGGGCGGAAGGAGGCGCCTGAGAAAAAAGCAACAGAGGTGCCGGCAGGTAAGTGGACGCTCCAAGATGCAGCCAAACCCTGGGCAGGACAAACGTTGAGATTTATCGGTGAATCGCTTCCGCCGTTGGAAGCCCTGGATAAAGTCAAAGCCGAGTTCGAAAAAGAAACCGGGGTTAAGGTAATCATTGAGCAGTATGGACATGAAGAAGTCGTGGAAAAAACAATGGCTGATTTCGTAGGCAAAACCAGGATCTATGACTTGATCATCAGTCCTCACCGAGAAATCGGCCGATATGTAGTCAACGATTGGCTTTTACCCATTGAACCATTCATGGAAGATACAAAACTGCACGATCCTGATTTCAACCTGGAAGCAGGCAAGGCCTTCATTAATGAATGGTATTGGCACGAAGCTTCCTGGTATAAAGATACTGCCTACGGTTTGCCTTTCCATTTTATATCGATGTATTTGTG
>JBFMGN010000843.1:0-2103 GCA_040752435.1 Spirochaetota bacterium | reverse complement strand
ATCGTGCCAACCGCAGGAAAAGGTAATCAATTGAGAATTGGAGCCCTTGTCCTGGCCGCGGGGCGTTCCTCTCGCATGGGTGAATTCAAGCCCCTTCTGGAGATCAATGGGACCTCTCTTCTAGAACATGCCCTAGCCCTTTTCAGGAATACGGGGGTAGAAGAAATTGTTACCGTAATCGGGTACCGTTCTGAAACCTTGATCCCATTCATTGATAGGGCTGCATGTCGTTACGTGGTGAATGAAAATTATCAAAATGGAATGTTGTCATCGATCCAAAAGGGAGTTGCGGAACTGAAAGATAAATGTGATGTTTTTTTTCTGCTTCCTGCTGATATTCCATGTGTCCGAACCGCTACTGTCAGGCAGTTGCTGGAACGGTATTATGAAAATTCGTCGGCTCTTGTTTGTTATCCGCAATTTGACGCAAGGCGTGGCCACCCACCTTTAATTGCCGGTAGTCTGATAGATCATATTATCTCCTATGCTGGTGAGGGAGGTATGAGAGGCCTTTTGAGGAGGTACGAGGATCAAGCTATAAATGTGCCTGTTGCCGATCCTTTTTTGCTGTTGGATGTTGACACCAAACAAGATTTCTTTCGTCTTGAAAACGAGCTAAAAAAACATACGACTGAATGTTCCCGATGAAGCTCGGAGAGGAGATTTATTCTCAATCTGGGTTATACAGGACCGCCGATTAACACCTTCTGGTGGAAATGGAGTGCTCTATCCAGTTTGGTGTAATAGAGGCTTTAGTAAACAAAGAGGAAAGCCGGCCGAGGTAAGTCGAAATAAATAGTTAGGATACACGCAAGGAACATAAATATCTACTCACGCCATTGGCAAATATTCGACCATTTCGTATGCAATTTTTCTTCCAGTGGCGACGCCCGTGACGCAGCTGGTACCAGCCTTTCATCTTCATGATTTAGCCGCCTGCCCTGCAGTTTTAGTCGCTGTTAACCTGCTATAGCCCAGGCAACGATTCTATCGTTGTCGTTGCTTTACTCTGTTCAAGTAAAGTATCAGATATAGTTATCGAAGATTTTGTTTGACTTTTTTTCGTATCAAATTTAATAAATGGTAATCTCGTTCACTTTTAAATCATTTGAAAGGAGGTAAGGTATGGGGAGGTTATTGTGTTCACTGGTCTTTCTTCTTCTTTTTGCCACATCCGTTTTTGCCAAGGTCAATATCAATACCGCGACGGTGGCTGAGTTGGAGGCACTTCCCGGGGTGGGCCCGTCTAAGGCAGAGGCGATCCTGCAATACCGGAAGGAGCACGGCAATTTCAAGACACCGGAAGAACTGAAGAATGTCAAGGGGATCGGCGACAAGATGTATGAAAAGATCAGTGCCGAAATCGAGGTGGGAAAATAAGCCGACTTTACGGGCAGGCCGGACTTGTCTCCGGCCTGCCCAGGTCCGCCTGCCTCCGACGCTGTCCTCCCGGACTCACGACCGGGTAAATTTCGTGGTACGTCCCATGCGTTTCCGTAAGCTCCTTCTTTCCCTTTACTATTACATAATTTTTCGCCGCAGGTAGGTGGAAGGCCTGTGCGGTCCTGTTGCCTGTCTGCGCAGGCGCACCGCTGCTATTTTCCTAATCATTCCTCTATGTTGATGCGGTACTCTCTGCAGTGGATCTCTTGTTTGCCTCTGCAAAAGATGGACACGATGCGAGATGGGCCGCGCGCACCCCATTCAAGCAAAAAAAGCTTTGGACAATCCTCTGTGTTTTCTTGCCGCCTTTTTTCTGGTACATTGAAAAAGTAGATAATTCGTCGCGTGCCCGTGCCATTTTCTGCTGCAGGCTGGCTTGCCGGGCAAGCCGGCGTTTGGCGAGAAAGCGCGAGGCAGCTCGTCTCTGCCTGGCCGTGACGCTTTTTCCCTTTTTGCGAATCAGCGCAACAGTGCGCGTTCAACATCCTCAACGCTTTCGGCTACCAGGACTCAAACCAGGGTTGCATATGCAGATCAAAGGATTCTCCGCCGCTGCCGTCAAGGCCGGTATCCGTTACCAGGACAGGCTCGATCTCGGCCTCATATATACTGAAGTGCCGGCAGTAGCCGCCGGGGTTTTCACCACCAATAAGGTCAAGG
>JBFMGN010000842.1:0-2111 GCA_040752435.1 Spirochaetota bacterium | reverse complement strand
CTGTAGTAACAACTTTCTCCATGAAGGATATGATATCGCCGGTAACCCTCGATAATTTACCGGCAGTTGATGCAATATCTTTGACTACAGTCAGGATTGTTCCTTCAACCGGTTTACTCACAGCCTGAAAGACTAAAACGGATGATCTCCGCAAACCTTTTGCCAGATCTAATACGGTTGCGAACTTCTTCCCTTTGAACCCCCGGGCCAGACCTTGCCAGAACTGGGACAGAATAACTCCACTATTACCCCGTGCACCCAGCAAAGCACCTTGTGCAAAAGCCTCTGCTACCCTGGATGCACTTTCGCCGGATACATTGCATGCTTCTTTTAAGGCGGAACGCATGCTGAGTAACATATTGAAGCCTGTATCCCCGTCTGGTACCGGAAAAACATTCAAAGCGTTTATGTAAGGGGCATTTTGTTCCAGCCAATCCGTTGCGGCTGTAAACATCCCTTTTAAATCTTCTCCATTAACCGTATCGGTAGTCTCCATTTACTTACCCTGACGGAACAGTTTTCCTCTCTATGTTTTCTATAAAGGGTGTCTATGCATTGTTTACCTATGTATATATTAGTAAGCTGTTTTATAACTGTCAAGTCGAAAACAGTTCTTAAACGGCTGCGTTGCCAAGCCGGGATTACAGTAAATAGAAACTCGAGATTGAGATCACACGCGGGTGCACATTACAGGACCCCGTAATTACCGGCTTTTTAGCTCCTGCCTGACCCTTTCAACAATGAGATCCACCAGCTTTTCCAAATCCACATCCAGGGTTTTACCCGGTTCTTTAACTTCCACGACCTTTTCTCGCATCCCGTTATCCGGTTCTGAAGGAGCCCCCTCGACCTGTTTCCGGCCGTCCCGATTTTGGAGGAATTGGCAGGTGCCGCCGTATTGGCAGGGCATCAACTCTTTTTCCACACCCCACGCTTTCCGCAGCGCATACAGCTTCTTCAGCTCTTCATCGGTAAACGGAATGGGTCCGCCAAGCATACGGGCATACATGGCTATTGTCGCCGTATGTTCCATTTTTTCAAGTATTTTAAAAGCCGTATTGAGGTCTTTACCGATCGTAAGGGAACCGTGACGGGCGAGCATAACAGCGTCATTTTTTTGGATATATTCACGAATGGAGGCAGGAACTTCCTCTGTGGTAGGGGTCGCATACTTGCTTGTAGGTATGGCGCCTATGGTGACCACAACTTCCGGGAGCAAACAGGTATCCAGGGGAAAACCGGCTATCGTAAAGGCGATACATTTGGGGGGATGGGCATGGATTACCGCCTTGACATCGTTTCGGAGCCGGTATACCTCCAGATGCATTTTCCCCTCGGATGAAGGTTTTCCCGCCCCTTCAAGTTTATTGCCTTCCATGTCAACGATAATAGGCGCATCCAGGGTCATCTCGCCTTTGGGAATTCCCGAAGGAGTTATAAGAACTCTACGCTCATCAAGCTTGATGGAGAGGTTTCCATCAGTGGCAGAAACAAAACCGTATTCCTGAACTTTATGGCTGTATTTTACTATCTCTTTTCTGGCTTCCCAAATTAAATCCATACTCATCATTTTCCCCGGGTAATTATAACTGAAATCAAAAAAAATGTCTCTAAAGAAAAATTATCGTTTCAGAACGGATGTTTCCCGGGCCATGGTACCCGTCAGGAGGACTTCCATTATTTTGTACGTGCCGTATTTCCGCGCTTTTAAGAACCCATCCCAGGCGGATTCGGCCAGACGCCCTTCGTTCAGGAGGTCAAAAAGCCACTGTTCCACATATTGCGGGTCTTCCTGGGGAATACCGGCCTGTATTTCCGAAAGCCATCGCTTGTTATACTCTTCCTGATAGCCAATGGTTGGAGACATGATGATCGGTATTCCAAGACCGCTGTAAAAAGAGAGCTCACTGGGTTTTGTCCATAGAATATCAGTTTCCCTGATTATTGATGCAAAAGCATTGAAATATACAGTTCTGGTATCTCCGAAAATTATCCTTATATTCCCGCAGTCCGGGAGAGTATCTTTTTTAACACGCTCGAAATATTCCCGGACTTCCGATCTTACGCCTGCCACAAGATTCACCCTGATATCGCCTTTGGCCAGCTTTTCC
>JBFMGN010000841.1:0-2113 GCA_040752435.1 Spirochaetota bacterium | reverse complement strand
AAAGCTACCTACGGCGTTGCGATGTCCGAAAATGAAGCCCAAAAAGCCAGAGATGCTTTCTTTCAGGCCTATCCCGATCTCAGGCTCTGGCAGCAAGCAACTGCAGCCGAAGCGGAACACACCAAACGTGTCTCCACCCCATGTGGACGAGTTCGGGATTTTTCGAAAGAGGAACGCGGATACCGATACACCGAAGCCCTCAATACACCCATCCAGGGGGGAGCTGCCGAAGTCCTTATGGCAGCGCTCGCACGGCTATCCAGGTATATAGACGGCATCGATGCCAAGCTTGTGAATATTGTACACGATGAAATAGTTCTTGAAGTTGCCGATCCGGATATCGATTCTGCAAAAACAGCTCTCGAAAAAGCGATGGTAGAAGGAATGCTGGCGGTTTTCCCCAATGCCGGCACCAAAAATCTCGTTGAGGCAAAATCAGGGAAAAACTGGGCTGAGGCAAAATAGCTGGCCTATTTGAAAGTCAGGGCATAACCTGCGAAACTTGTTTTCGATAATCTTCTATTATTTTTTTACAATTTTGGGTACAGACTAATAGCCGGATTCTGCAGTTTTTTGATTCCGCAGAAACAATGTCGTTTTGTTGCCGTTATTGTCCCTGTCGACAATTCAATCCCCCGCGTAGGACAAGATCACCCTTTCTCCTAAAGAGAATCCCATCCCGACCCGGATTGTCCCCTAAAATCTCTAAAAATACAATGATCTTTTTGCGTTACCCGGTTTTATAGGCAATGCGTGATCTATTGTTCCGCCACTGGAGGTCATCTGAAAACCAAGTTAAATTTTTAATTCACAGCAACCCACGCCAACCTTGACAGGAATGAGTTGCTACCGTAGTATACTTTCAGGTTTCCGTTTAGAATCCGATTGGTTACTATCTCGTTTTTCATTATGAAATGCCGAACACTGAACCAGTACATTGAAAGCTGTTCGGGCAACAGGAGGGAGAAATGAAGAACGAATTCATGAAAAGGGTCTTTTCACACCCTGATCTGAGAGGCGGGGAGCCTTGTATCAGGGGCACGCGAATCCCCGTAAGCCTGATTGTTGCCAGTGTGGCCCAGGGACTGACAAGGCAAGACATTATCAGGGAATATCCACAGCTTAAAGACAAAGATATCACTGCTGCACTCATGTATGCATCCGAATCGGTGCAGCAAGAGTCTGTCTATGCACTGGGTGGATGACCTTGAAAATCAAGATTGACGAAGACCTGCCCAAGGGGGTGGCGGAGGCCGTTCGCGGCGTGGTGCCGGATACACTGACGGTGATTGACGAAAGGTTGTCAGGGATCTTGGACCCTGCTCTCTGGGCAACCGTACAACGGGAACAAAGATTCCTCATTACCGGCGACAAGGCTTTCGCCAACATCAAACGCTATCCCCCGGGAACTCACGCAGGGGTGTTATTGCTCCGACCGGACGAGGACGGAATTCCACACATATTGGTTTTGATCCAGGATGTACTGAAGCTTGGAATACTGGAGAGCCTCGGAGGATGCATCGCTGTTGCAACACCCAGACGTATACGGGTGAGGAGACCGCTGTAAGTTCTGCTTAGCGGGCAAACCCTGAATCAGGTTTCCGTATACGCACACAAACTGCCTGCAGCACGGCAACTGACCGTCTGACCACTTGCAGCTCAAGAATCTGAAAAAATCCATGAAGATATAGAAGCCCTTGAAGGAGGCCAAGCCGATCCCAACCTATTTTTTGATTTGAGCAACTGGTTATAAAAATGCCGAAAGGTTTACGATATTGTGGCAAGTGATGAGGAGCACACTTCTTGCCAAATCGGTTAATATTTCGAGATTATTCAATTTATGAAGCTTTTAAATGTCATTCCACAAACATCAAATTATTAGTCTCGTTTCAAAATTACTGCTAAAAAATTGTTCGAATAGAAAAAACTGCCTGGCCTTCAGGGTATAAAAGGGAGTTGAGGTGAAAGCGCTCGAATCCTAGCAAGGGAATTGTCTCACTGGAACAGATCCCGGTATATCAATCTTCTTTCCTTACTGAATTTAGGACAATAGGCGGGCTTGCCTTGCATAACCAATTGAAAACATGCGTCACACTTCGGATTGCATTTTATA
>JBFMGN010000840.1:0-2117 GCA_040752435.1 Spirochaetota bacterium | reverse complement strand
CGGGTTTACATCCAGAACGGTGCAGGCATCTTCCAGAAGCCCGAAAACTTTGGAGAACTGTTTCTCCGAGATACGGACTGAGGATGCTAATGATATCAGCTTAAGGGACTTCTCCGTTGTCCGCCCCACAAACTGCCGGATCAGCTCATCAAGTCCAGGAATCTGCTTGAGAGCGAGAAGAGCGGCATGATCCGCAGGATGCTCCCAGCTTTTAGGGCTTATATCGATAAAATGTTTTTTTTCTTTTCCTTCCACAATATTGCTCCTTAAAATTAATCACCCATCAAATATACTACTTTTTGCTTAAAGTTAATACCCTGCCTTAAAAACCTTTTAAGAAATTTCACGCCCACTGCGCTTTTCCCGTTATTTGGGGAATTATTAAAAATAACTTGCATTTATTGAGAAGGAGCTTTATAATGTTTAATAGAAAATGCACATATGTGATGCATAAAATTGCATATGATATAGAACGACACTGATGTGGAGTAAACGAGACGGAAGTCGATGGATTCGCCCTGAACCATTTGCTTGGGAGGTAAAAACAATTTCACGGAGCATTGGGTACCAGACCCTCTACGAAACGGCAAAAATGTACTATCTGGACAACATCAGCCAGGAAGAGATCGCAAGAAAACTGTCTCTTTCCCGGTCCCAGATTTCACGTAATTTAAAAAAAGCAAGAAACCTGGGGATTGTGGAAATTCGATTGAATCAGCCTCGCGAGACCGACTGCGAAGAGCTCGCCTGTAGATTGAAAAACCGGTTAGAGCTAAAAAATGTTCTTGTAGCTCAGCTTGATCATCCGGCAAAACCAGGTGATGAGGAAGTAATCAGCGCCATCGCCACAACGGCAGCCAGATATCTGGAGACCCTCATTCCGGCTGCTGGAATAGTTGGTATCGGATGGGGACGAACTGTATACCGGACTGTAATCGGCATTGGTTCCGTATCCAAGGCTTTTAATACTACCTTTATACCTTTAATAGGAAGCGCCGGCCAGTATGAACCGCAGTATCAGGTAAATACCCTGGTTGACCGATTATCTGAAAAGTTCAGCGGCAAAGTTGTCTTTTTGAATAGCCCGGCAATTTTAAACAGTGATGACGCCGTAAACCATTCCCGCACCCGGAGGAACATATCCCAGGCTGAAAGAATGTGGGTGTTATGCGATTTGGCGATTATTGGTTTGGGTGGACCGGTTCAAAACTCCCCCGTACTGAGAAGCGAAATTAATCCCGAACTTATCGTCAAACTTCTTAAAAGGGAAGCGGTGGGCGATATTCTGGCACGATTTTTTGATTCCCACGGCGAGATCTGCAATGCTGAAGTTGAGACATCTATCTTCGGTATCGATATTAATGTATTACAAACCATTAAGACCGTTGTTTGCCTCTCTGGAGGAGAAATAAAGATAAAAGGCATAATAACCGCTGCTTCCAAAGGCTTTTTTAACGTGCTGATAACAGATGCCTGGAGTGCTCGTAAGATCCTGGAAATTCTTGATTAAGGAGAAATCTGTTAGGTGACGAGTTTGCTCTACACCGGTGAACGCCGGCTGATTATTGTGGAAACGCCGTATCCCCATGGGAATGTAATAGTTGAAATATTTGCTTCCGGTGTATGCGGCACGGACTTAAAGACGTACCTGCATGGTCATCCAATGTTCAAACCGCCAACCGTTTTGGGACATGAGGGATACGGCCGAATCGCAGAAATCAAAGACGGCCTCCAGGGCTTCAGGGTCGGCGATCTGGTCGCGGTGGCACCTTATATTGAGTGTGGTGTGTGTAGCAATTGCACGGCTGGAATACCGGAACTCTGTACGCATAAAACCTGCGTCTCTTCCGGATATTTCACCGAATACGTATCAATCAATCACGCTCATGCTGAAAGAGCACTCTTTAAAATTCCGGCTGATTCCGTCGAATACACCCTCGTTGAACCTCTCGCCTGTGTTTTAAACGGGATTGAGAAAGCAGGCGTACATGATAATGTCCTGGTAGTGGGTGGTGGGATTATGGGCGCCTTGTTTGCCGTGACCCTTAAGAATCTGGGCAAGGATGTAATGGTTCTCGAAATATCCGATTGGCGAATCAGTTTTCTGCAAAGCAGGG
>JBFMGN010000084.1:0-9081 GCA_040752435.1 Spirochaetota bacterium | reverse complement strand
TCACCAAAAAGAGGATCATTCAAAAAGCCAGCGACCTTGGTTATTCCCCGAATCGTCTGGCCCAATTTCTCGTTACCGGTAAAACCCTGAATATCGCAATGATTACTCCAGGGGATCCGCTTTGGAATGAGGTAAAAGAGGGTGCCAACTCATTCCTCGCTGAAATGGGCAACCATATTGTGAAGATAAACTGGCATGAGACGAGCGTCCACGATCCCGAACGAGAAACCGAGATCCTGCAAAGGGTGCTCGACAAAGGCGTAGACGGAATAGGGATTGCTCCGGCTGACCCTAAAATGTTTACAGGCTTGATAAACCAGGCCGTTCAGAAAAACATTCCGGTCGTCACCTTTAACACCGATGCGCCGGAAAGCAAGCGGCTCTGCTTCGTGGGACAGGACCCGATTCTCGCCGGCAGGATAGGCGGTGAGCTGATGGGTAAGTTCTTGATGGGCACGGGCAAGGTTGTGATCATCACCGCTTTCAAGAATGTATTGGTGCACAGATGTCGTTTGAATGCGTTCCTGATGGTTATGGAAGAGTGGTACCCGGGAATCGACATCGAAGAGGTGTATGAGAATCACGACAACGAGGAGGAAGCCTACCGACAGATCAAGGGTTTCCTATCGCAAACCAGAAAGATCGATGGGATCTATCTGACTACCGGCAACGGGCCCATGGGTGTGGTTCGGGCTTTAGGAGAGGCAGGCCTGGAAGGTCAGGTCCGCATCGTCTGTTTCGATTTCTTTCCTGACACCGTGCAGTTGCTAAAAAGCGACCTGGTCCATGCGACGATTGGGGAGGATCCTTTCAATCAGGGCTACCAGACGGTAAAGATCCTCTACGATTACGCCATCGATAAGAAGGAACCGCTTAACAGGCTGGTCCACACAAAAATTGATATTGGGCTTAGAGAGAACATCGATTCATTGGTCAGGGGAAGTACAAAGAGCCTTAAACGGGAGCTCCAGTAAGATTTCCCGGCCTTACCTGGTAAACCGGCGACAAGCGAAAAAGGAGGTGGTGGCTTATGATCTAGAATCGGCAGCCCACAAATCTCTTAAAAAGTATTCAACCATTGGTGAAATGAAACTCGAAGGAGGAAATAAATGAAAATGAAGAAAGGGCTAATGAATCGTAAAATCTTACTGCGTGTGTTTATGATAACGTTGGTATTCGCCTTGGCATGGGGTGGTGTGTTCAATGCCTACGCCCAACAGAAAAAGTACGTGTTTTACTTTCCCTCCCATATAGGCGGAGCTGATCCCAATATGCAGGTGTGGCAGAAGGCAATTGAAGATTTCAAGGCCCTCTATCCGGTAGATATCCGATACTTTGCGACCACCGAGTTCAGCATAGAGTCTTTCAAGCAGTTCGTTGAAACGGCAGTGGCTGCCAAACCGGACGGGATCATGGTCCCGATCGTAGATCCGGTGGCCATCGATGAACCTTTGCGCCGGGCCATCAAGAACGGCATACCGGTGATGGCGCTCAACATTCTGGATCCTCGGCCTTTCAATGAAAAGATACCTTATTTAGGATTCGTAGGTGAGGACAGCCTGGCTACGGGTCGAGCTTTGGCAAGGCGGGTGCTTCAGGAGTTTGCTCCTCGAAAACCGAAGCGGGCCGTGGCCGCGGTTGCTTTGATCGGCCATGTTTCCCTGGAGCAAAGGGCGCAAGGCTTCATCGCGGAGATGGGAGAGAATGGCGTCAAGGCGGAAAGAGTCGCCACAGACGTGCCTGAAACCAAGGCGAAAGAGACCATGACGGCCTATATCCAGAGGAATCCGGATGTGGATGTCATCTTCTCGACCGCCACCTACAACACCCCATGGATGTGGGACGTTATGCAGCGGCTTCGAAAAACAAAAGACATAACCCTCGTCTCCGTCGATGAAAGCCCGACTTCTCTGGAAGCGGTCGCACAGTGGAAAAATCCAGATGCAAACGTGCCCAAGGCACTGGCTACCCACGCCCAGAATATGTACATGCAGGTCTGGTATGCAGCGGAAGCACTGTACATCTATAATCGGTTTGGCATGGAACCGCCCTCGATCATTGCCACCGGACCCATAGTCATCGATAGTGGGAATGTAAAGACATGGCAGAGGATCGTCAAAGATACCTTTGGCGATAAGGGTTACAAAGACAACGTTCTCTGGTAGTTCACTATACTAGAATTGAAGCGTTCATCGTAGTCTCGGTTTGGAGCTTAAAAGCATCCAAACCGAGACTGATTTAAACTGATTCTTTAAGGATGGTTCTAATTCGATGCTTAAATATTTAGCTAAATTTCTATGGCTGGGTGCCATCATCGGCGTCGTGTTTCTTGTGATCGTATTTGCTATCGCTTCGGGCGGACGGTGGCTGAATCTGTTGAACCTCCAGGTGGTGACGCGGACGGCGGCGCAACTGGGAATCGTTGCAGTCGGACAGACACTGGTATTAATTTCCGGCCGGTTCGATCTTTCGGTCGGTTCGATTTTTGGGGTCAGCGGCGTGATTTTCGTACCGCTCGTCGCCACGCTTGGCATATGGCCTGCATTTATCCTGGCGCTGCTCTGCGGCGCAGCTATTGGTCTGCTTAACGGCGTTTTAACGGAAAAGCTGGGTGTTCCCTCTCTCATTGCCACGCTCGGCAATCTCTGGATTTTTAGAGGGCTGGTCTTCTACATCACCGGCGGGTTTGCCAATGCGATCCCTAAAGAGGTCAGAGATCATTATCTGCTGACCATCCTGGGCGGTCAATTCGCCGGCGGTTGGAACAATCTGATCATCTGGTGGGTCATCATCACGGCCATAATGATCCTGGTCCTCAATCGTACCCGTTTCGGGAATGCAGTTTTTGCTGTTGGTACGCATGAGCGAAGTGCGCTGTCCCGGGGTGTCTCTCCGACCCGGGTGAGAATGGCGGCCTTTATTATCTGCGGCTTCCTGGCGGCTTTTTCAGGAATCAGCGCGGTAGCCGATATGAAAACAGGCTCGACTACCCTGGGACAAAGCATGGAGCTGGAGAGCATAGCCGGCTCTGTGATTGGCGGTACTTCGCTTCTCGGTGGTGTAGGATCGATCTTTGGAGCGGGTTTAGGTGCGCTGCTGCTCTCCTTTATCAGGAGTGGATTGATCCTTGCAGGCGCTCCACCGTATTGGTTTGTCAGCTTTGTCGGGATCGTTCTCATCGGGGCCGTTCTATTCAATACCAAGATGAGAGAACAGTTGCTGAAAATGATAGAGAGGTCTAAAGGTGAGCAATAGTAATATTCAAGAACCGTTAGTCAGGATGGCTGGTATCGAGAAGAGGTTCGGGTTTGTACAGGCTCTTAAGGGAGTGGACTTTGAGGTCCATCCCGGCGAGGTTGTAGGTTTGGTAGGTGACAATGGGGCAGGCAAATCCACCCTGATTCAAATTCTCACTGGAATCTACCAACCCAATCGGGGAGAGATCTATTTTCATGGGAAAAAGGTCTCTTTCGAGGCGCCTAAAGATGCCAGGAATTTGGGGATTGAAGTGGTGCATCAGGGCTTTGGTTTACTGGATTCGATGACGGTCGCCAGAAATGTATTTCTGGGGTCGGAACCCGTACTATCATTTGGCCCCTTAAAGTTTTTGGATATGGCTAAAATGCGCCGAGAGGCCCGAAAAGTGATCGAGCATGCCGGTATCAAGACAGGGGTGGAGCCTGATTCGGTGGTACAATATCTCTCCGGCGGCCAGAGACAGGCTGTTAAAATCGGAAGAACCATCTACTTTCAAGCTGAATTGGTCATTCTAGACGAGCCGACTATAGCCCTTTCAGTCAGAGAAAGGGATCATGTGGGGGAACTGGTGGCTGATTTGAGAAAGCGTAACGTGGCGGTCATCTACATCTCCCACGATCTGGATGAAGTCTACGCGCTGGCTGACAGAATCACAGTCCTGGATGTCGGTACAAAAATTGCAGAGTTTAAAAGGGACGAGGTTCCGCTTGAGATTCTATATGATATTATCCGTGGGGGCAAAGTGCCGCCCGATCTTGAAGCCGGCCGGCCATCCTGAGAGGAAGCTGGAACGAGGAAAAGGCCGCTGATCTCGCGTGCGGTTATTCGACTACCGGTAGAAGGATTGCCGACATGAATCAAATCCTCCTCCCCAAAGAAAGGGTCCTCAAGGCTCTGAACTTTCAGGCGCCTGATCGGGTACCTGTTTTTATAACCATTACTCCTCAGGTGGCCGAACAATTAAGCCGTCACCTGGGAGTAAAGAACTACACGCAGGCCGACTCACCTCTTTCTGAGAACAGGATTTCCTTCACCGAACTACTGACAGCCCTGGGAAATGACGTAGTGGGGATCGGGGCATGCGCTCCCAAAGCCCGCCCAACACGAGAAATAGAGCCGGGGATCTTAGTAGATGAATGGCAGATTAAATACCGCAAAATCGGATATTACGCAGAAATGGTCGAGCATCCCCTGGCACAGGCGGAGACCGCAGCCGATATCTTAAGCTTCGATTTTCCAGATCCGCTGGCAGAAGGCAGATTCACTCTCGCCGAACAGATGGTTGAAAGATACGGAGAACGCTATGCGATCTGCGGTGATTTGGAATGTACCGTATTCGAAGGCTCCTGGCACCTCACGGGTTTCGAAAAGTTGATCGTAGACCTTACACTGAATAAGGACTACGTCTTCGTTCTCATGGATCGAATCATGGAGTACAGCCTGGGGACGGGCCGTGAGCTTATAAAAAGGGGGGCCGACATTATCTGGCTGGGAGACGATATGGGTACCCAGACAGGCATGCTGATCTCACCCGAGATGTGGAGAAAGGTTTTTAAAAAACGCCTTCATCTGGTGATCCGGGAACTTAAAGCGATCAATCGGTCGTTAAAGATAGCCTATCATTCCTGCGGATCGTATTATCCCATAATCCCTGATCTCCTGGAAATCGGTGTGGATATCCTGAACGCACTGCAGCCCCAGGCAAGAGGGATGGACTTGCAGCACCTCAAAAAGACATACGGCGATAAAGCCTGCTTTTTTGGCGGTGTAGATATCCAGCGGGTCCTCCCCTTCGGTACTCTGGAGGATATTGAAAGAGAGGTGAAACGGGTTTTAGCCGCTGCCGGCCAAGATGGCGGGTATATCTTAGCGGGCGCTCATAATATCCAACCGGACACTTCCGGCAAAAAAGTCATAGCCCTTTTCGATTTTGCTCGGAAGCACGGCCTATATCCAAACAGGAAGGCATTATAAATTTCCTTTTACGTATTTTCCCTACCATATAAATACACAGTTTTTTCTTACAAAATACAGTCTTTACCCCATTTCCTTTTGATTCAGCCGCGTTGAAACTAGAGAGTAATGTAAGACAATGGATGCCGGAAAATTACCATCACAATAATCACATGTCGTCATGTCGTATGGTCAAAAAAATCGTAAAAAAAAATAAAGACCGTAACCGAAGCATTGAATGTCTTACGAGGACGAAGAGGAGATTAATATATGAGTATAAAAAACATTAAGCTGTCCGGGAAATTGGGGATTGGATTCGGGACTGTTCTTCTGTTTCTTTTCACAGTTATTGCTATTACGATAGTTCAGGTTACACAGATCGAAATAGATTCAGGGGAGATTATCGCAAGCCATATGCTGCGCAGCAGTGCCGATCAAAGGACGGTGGATCACTTAAACTGGGCTATGCAGGTAAATAAACTTTTTACAGATCCAGATGTCCATACACTGGGAGTGGAAACAGATCCTCATAAATGTGCTTTTGGGAAATGGTATTACGGTGAAGAACGAAGGGAAGCGGAAAAGCTCGTTCCTGCCCTTAAACCGGTATTAGCTGCAATAGAGGGACCTCACACTGAGTTGCATCAATCTGCCATAAAAATTTCGGAGAATTACATTGCAACCGATGCTTCTTTGGGTAACCTTTTACAAGCAATAAAATCTGACCATCTGGAATGGGCGGGCAATATAAAAACCTGGATTATTAAAAAGAACCAGGAAGGGGTGGTCGTGGAAACGGAGCCTGAGAAATGCGGATTGGGAAAGTGGATTTTTTCCGACCAAACTGAAAATCTTGTAAAAGAAAACCCTCACCTTGCTCGCCTTATTGAGGATATTATCGAACCCCATAAACTGCTCCATCAAAGTGCTTTGGAGATACAGAGTTCGCTCAACAATGGCAGATTTGAAAAAGCCGCTGCCTTGTACGAAAGCACGACCGACCCTCTCTTTCAGAAAGTACTTGGAATAATCGAGAAGATCATTAACTGGTACGATGAAAGAATCGAGCCGAATCGTGAAGCAGTCAGAGTTTTTACCGAAGAGACTCTACCTGCCCTGGGAAATGTCCAGAAATATCTCCAGGAGTTTCGGTCTATTGTAGAAAAAAACCTGCTGACAGACGAAATGCTGGTGGCAAAGGTGAACCAAATGCGAACAATCGTGCTTATTTTAGGAGCGGCTGCTTTTTTAATCGGAATCATCCTGCCGGTGGTAATCACCAGGGGAATTCTTCGACAGGTAGATATTATAAAAGACGCATCCTGGGCTGTAACTGCAGGAAGCCAACAGATAAGTGCCAGTGCCCAACAACTTGCCCAGGGTTCAACCGAGCAGGCCTCGTCCACGGAAGAAGTCTCCTCTTCAATGGAGCAAATGAGTGCCAATGTGAGTCAGAATGCAGATAATGCCCTTGAGACGGATAAGATAACATCCAAAGCAGCCCAGGATGCGGGGGAATGCGGTAAAGAGGTAAAACAAACCGTGGAAGCCATGAAACAAATAGCGGAAAAAATATCGATTATTGAAGAGATCGCCCGGCAAACCAATATGCTTTCCCTTAATGCCTCGATCGAAGCAGCCAGAGCCGGAGACCATGGAAAAGGATTTGCAGTGGTGGCATCGGAAGTTGGAAAACTGGCTGCCAGAAGCAAAGTCGCCGCAACTGAGATAAGTTCATTGTCCACCACCAGCGTAAAAATAGCGGAGGAAGCAGGAGAAATGCTCGAAAGTCTGGTGCCCGATATCAAAAAGAGCTCCGATCTTGTTCAGGAAATAAGTTCCGCCAGTGTGGAGCAGAAAAACGGTCTTGAACAGATAAATAAGGCTATTTTTCAACTGGACAGTGTAACTCAGCAAAACTCATCCGCCTCCGAAGAGCTGGCTTCAACGGCCGAGGAGCTGGCAACTCATGCCGAGCAGCTTCAACAGGCAATCTTTTTCTTTAAAGCGGATAAAAAGAATATTAAACATAAGATTGGTGGAAACGGGAAAGGAACCTCCTCTATAGTAAAAGAAAGATATCTGCCTAAACCTCCGATAAAGAAAGGAAAAGAAAACACCGGAATAACCCTCGCAAATGGGAAAGAAGAAAATTCTCGGAAACAGGTTGGTGCAACTGCTTTACAGACTGATGCCGATGTCAAAATGGATTCAGATTTTGAAGAGTTTTAAGAGAAAATTTCCCTCCTGGCTTAAGGTACCTGTTTTCCCGGCCGCGTTTGTCTCCCTTAAAACCGGCCGCTTCCGACGTTCTTTCGCTTATCCTCAATTATCAGTTTACCTATCTTTAAAATTTGATTATAATAGTGTTTAGGCTTTGAGGAGGAGATTTTTATGTTAGTCGAATATATCCTAGCAATTATGGAAAATGCAGAATATAAGAGGCTTGAAGATGGAAGTTGGTTCGCTGAGATACCCGGCTTTGAAGGGGTTTGGGCTGACGGAAAGACAGTCGAAGAATGCAGAAAAGAACTCATAGAGGTCTTAGAGGAGTGGCTTATCTTCAAAATCAAGGATAAAGACCCTGTCCCTGTGGTTAAAGGCATAGATATCAACATCAAAGAAGTAGCGCCTGCCTCATAATGTCTTCTACAATCTCGCGGAGGGAACTAATCAGAAAATTTAAATCTCTTGGATATACAGGACCATTTTCGGGAGGTAAACATCAGTTTATGATTAAAGGACAAAAGAAGATTCGCATCCCAAACCCGCATGGCAGCGGAGATATACTAATAAGTCTTGTTAAGGAGATTATTAGACAAGCAGGTATAAGTAAGGAGGAATGGGATAATGCCTAGACCCCCCCTCTCGGCGAAGCTTTTGGATGCCCTTAAGGCTATTACATCAAAAATACAGGCTATAAACAAAGAAGCCAGAAAAATATCAATGAACTTGAGGTGCATATTAGCCCTCTGTTTCTCGACGGTTCTCACGCTGATAGATAGATTGTATTTCCTTCTACGCATTTCCCCTACCATATAAATACACTCTTTTTTCTTACAAAATACAGTCTTCACCCCATTTCCTTTTGAGTCAGGATCGTTGAAACTATAGCAACGGGAACACGGGTAGATTGGGGAAATTTCTATCTTTATCAGGGAGGAGAAAATATGTTTAAAAACTTAAAACTCGGGTTAAAGATCGGCGGCGGATTTGCCATCGTACTGCAAGGAGGCGTCTATGTTTAAAAATATTAAGATTGGAACAAAACTAATTATTGTATCGATCTTGCTTTCTCTGGCCCCACTGGTTGTTGTTGGGCTGGTTTCATACAGAAATGGCGCATCTGCGTTGATGCATGAAATTCTTGATTCTCTTGAGGAATCAGCCAGTGCGGCTATGGACAAGATAGATAGAAACCTCTTTGAGAGGTATGGTGATGTTCAGGCGATTACATCTGTTCCAACAGTATTTATGGCAATGCAAGGCGAGGAAGATGATCTTGAGGCATTGCCAAAGTATGTGGATACGGTGACTATTATTTATGGAATATACGATTTAATGATAGCAGCAGGGAAAGATGGCAGGATTAAGGCAGTTAATACAGTTGACTCTACAGGCAAACCCATAAACAGCGGTCATCTTATAGGCAAGGATGTATCCAGAGAGAGATGGTTTCAGCAAGTGATTGAAGGGACGATTAAATCAGGCGAAAGTTATGTGGAGGATTATCATGTCAATGATTTTGTAAAAAGCGTATATGGGGCGGATAGGTATACAATAATATTTGCCGCACCAATAAAAAACAATAATGGCGAGATAATAGGCGGATGGGCAAACTTTGCCAAAAGAGAGATTATTCAGGAAATA
>JBFMGN010000839.1:0-2119 GCA_040752435.1 Spirochaetota bacterium | reverse complement strand
CGAGATGATCGATTTCGTTATTCTCGCCGCAGGCGGCTCGAACAACTCAATCGAGCCGACCCCGCTCCCGTTGGTCGCGGCTTCGCTTCGCTCGGTCGGTTGGCACGGAAAATTGCATATGCAATTTCCGCCCCCAACCGACGGCGGCTCATCTCGCAGCCCGTTCGACCCGAAAGATAAACAGATGAAAGACAAGGCAGATGTGATCAAATCTATTTGCGGGATGCTATCCTGCGGCGACATGAGAGGCGCTTCCCAAGTGGCGCGTCTGGAGTATCCGTTTTGCACTCCATCTGTAGTAACACGGCATTTCACCGAAAATGAGGCATTACGAATTTTTGTCCGGGACGGATTTGTTGACCGGTACTCAGGCAAGCGTCTCCTATTCCCCCCTGTTCTTCGACTGCTTTCTTTCTTGCTTCCTGAAGAGTTTCCCTTTCATCGCAACTGGAAAATGAAAGAAACTCATCCAATGTATTGGGACCTTTTCCCCACGCTTGATCATATCATTCCCATCGCCCGCGGGGGTAGCAATGACACGGATAATATCATTTCAACTTCAATGCTAAGAAACAACGCCAAGTCGAATTGGACATTGGAGGAACTCGGTTGGACGGTCCATCCGCCTGGAGACATGGATCAATGGGACGGCATGCTGGGATGGTTCGTGAAGCACATAGAAAAAGAACCGATAACTGTCTACGATGATTACATAAACAAGTGGTACCGGGTGGCACGACAATAGATACCTCACCATTTCTTGTAGACAAGACATAGCAAATACGCTATAAAGCAAACATGCATTGGACGATCACGTACTACAGCGATTCAGTTCAAGAAGAAATCCTTGCAATGCCGGCAGGCTTTCTTGGCAGGTATCTTCGATATTCCGACCACATGGAGGTTTACGGACCGGACCTGGGTATGCCCCACACTCGTGCAATGGGTGAAGGACTGTTTGAGTTGCGGCTGAAAGCTGCAGAAGGAATTGCACGAGTTTTCTACTGCACGGTAGGCGGCAAAAAGATCGTGATGCTTCACCAGTACATCAAAAAGAAAGATAAAACCCCGTCCCGAGAGCTTGCTACAGCCCGGCGACGGATAAAGGAGATCAAAGATGATTACCCACAAAGAACTTAAAGCGCGGGCACTCGAACGTGCGGATGTGAAGGTCGAGTATGAAAATCTTGAAGAGGAGTTTTCCCTCCTCGACGAGTTCCTGAAGGCGCGTGCCGCTGCCGGTATCTCACAGTCAGAGGTCGCTGCACGTATTGGTACAACCCAATCAGCGATTGCACGCCTGGAGTCCGGGGCCGGAAAACACTCGCCATCACTGACCACCTTACGGAAATATGCACATGCTCTTGGTTGTCGCCTGGAGTTAAAATTGATCAATGATGCTCGGATGCAAGAAGGTCGAACAACACGCTCAACCGGACGCGCGAAAAAGCTGCGCACCGGTTAGCTTCACGTTAAAGGAGGAAATAATGCCTCACGTCATTGTGAAGCTCTACCCGGGAAGATCAGAACAACAAAAGACTCAACTTGCCGAAGAAATAGTTAAAGATGTTGTGGTTATCGCAAAGTGCGAAGAAAAATCAGTTTCAGTAGCTTTCGAGGAAATCAAACCAGAGGATTGGGCAGAGAAAGTTTATAGACCGGACATCCTTGATAACCAGCAAAGGCTATACAAGAAACCAGGATATAATCCATTTGAATAGTCCGGAAATCTGCCAAAAAAATCTTACTCTACAGAAGAGATAAGAAACATAGAAACAAAAAGATCACATAACCTCTATATGGCCTTCGGGTGTCAAGAAATAAAATTCCTTAACCGATGAGAAAATCAGAAATAGCGAATAGATTTTGCATCTTTAAGCCAGATCCCTTGATGAGTGATCCGCTAATTCTTGTTTCGCCTTCAATCTATTTGCCAGGGGACATATAAGCCCCTGGCAAACAAATTCAAGGCGGGTTATCTATATTTCTCGCGAACAGGTCATCCATATGGATAACCTGATCGCTTAAAAAATCAAACCGTCGCAACCTTCCTCCATCCTCGTTCTTCGGGAAAAGCCGCTTTGCTTCGGCATGTCCGATAAAACCGGTTTTATCGGAC
>JBFMGN010000838.1:0-2120 GCA_040752435.1 Spirochaetota bacterium | reverse complement strand
CCCCAGTTCCTCCACAGTAACGGATAAAGGAGGCATCAAAACAACAACATCACCCAGCGGCCGGATGATCATCCCTCTTTCTCTTGCTGCCAGGCAGGTTTTAATCCCCCTCTTTTCTTCCAAAGGAAATGGTTCTTTAGTTTCTTTATCCCTCACCAACTCTATCCCAACCATAAAACCGCTCTGGCGAATCTCACCCACCACCGGCAGTTGTTCAAAAGCCTTTAACCGATCTGAAACAAACTTAATTTTGGGCTGCAGGTTTTCTATAACCCTGTCCCTGGAAAAAATACCTATACTGGCCAGGGCGGCCGCGCAGGCCAATGGGTTGCCCGTATAGGAGTGGCCGTGAAAGAAAGTTTTTTGTTCATTATAATCTGCATAAAAAGCATTGTATATTTCATCAGTAACCAGGGTAGCTGCTAAAGGCAAATACCCGCCGGTGATGCCCTTGCTTACGGCCATCAGGTCGGGAGAAATGTTCTCGTGCTCACAGGCAAACATTTTCCCCGTTTTACCAAAGCCGGTGGCTACTTCGTCAGCAATCAACAGCACGTTATAGCGGGTACAAAGCTCCCTGATCCGGGACAGGTAACCCGGTGGCTGCACCAGCATTCCGCCTGCTCCCTGCACCTTGGGCTCGATAATCATGGCTGCCAGTTCCTGCTGATGCTGCCGCAAGAGTTCTTCTGTCCGGGAAACACAAGCCAGATCGCAACTGCCCGGTTCTTTATGCAAGCTGCACCGGTAACAGTAAGGAGAGGGCGCCATAATGGTCTGGAATAACAAGGGATGGAAAATTTGATGAAAAAGGTCAATTCCACCAACACTTACCGAGCCTATAGTATCACCGTGATAGGCGTTGGTCAAGGTTAAAAACCTGGTTTTCGCCTTTTCTCCCTTCAGTCGCCAGTATTGGAAGGCCATTTTTAAGGCCACTTCCACTGCCGTAGAGCCGTTATCCGAGTAAAATACCTTGCTTAACCCGGCGGGAGCACATTTTATCAACTCCCCGGCCAACTCTATGGCCCCCGCATGACTCAGCCCCAGCATGGTACTGTGGGCAATCCTGGCCAACTGGGCAGAAATGGCCTGGTCAATCTCTGCCCGGCGGTGGCCGTGTACATTCAGCCACAGGGAAGATACGCCATCGTAATATCTTTTCCCCTCCATGTCAATTAAAAAGGAGCCTTCGCCACGCTCAATAATTAACGGCTTAGAAGATACCCAATCCTTCATCTGGGTAAACGGATACCAGAGATATTTTTTGTCCTTTTCCTCTAAAATAAAACCCTTCTTTTTATCGCCGTCAGGAAAATCTATCATTAATCTTTCCCAATCCACAGCCTCCTCAACCAGATTAACGGCGCTCTCCAGCTCAAGCTCCTGAAGATAAGGAATCACTCCCAGCAGGGGAACCCCGCTCAACTCAGCAATCAAAGACGGGTTAGTTTTTTCTGCCATTCCTGCTTCTTTCAAATTATTGATAACCACACCGGCTATGGGAATTCCCCTGCTTTTAGCATAGGATACGGTTAAAAGAGTATGGTTTACCGTTCCCAGTCCGGCCCCGGCCACGATAATCACCGGCAGCTCCATCATCACTATCAAATCCGCCACCAGCAACTTGCCGGTTAACGGCACTTGAATCCCACCTGCACCCTCAACCAGCATAAACTGGCGCTTTCGTTGAAGCTCCCGGTAAGCCTGCATTATTTTACCCGGGTCCAGGCTTACTCCGGCCAGTTCGGCCGCCACCCGGGGCGCTAAAGGTTCTTCCAGGCAGTAGGGGTTAATCAGCAGCGGATCGTCGTCAACTTCTGCGGCCCGGGCCAGCAGCAGGGCATCCCCAACCAGATGCCCGCCAGCAGAGCTTTTATAGCCGCTCTGCACAGGTTTCATAACCCCAACATCAATCCCCTTAAGTTTCAGGCAGCCGGCCAACCCGGCCGCAACCACCGTTTTCCCTACCTCCGTATCAGTACCGGTGATAAAAAAACCTTTTGTTTTCAAAACAAACCAACCTCCTTGCCGGCCCCTTCAAAGGCATCCAGGGCCTGTTCGAGATCCTCCCTGGTATGGGTGGCCATTACCGTCACCCTCAACCGGCTGGTACCCGG